>DAOUVA010000058.1 GCA_030667885.1 Phycisphaerae bacterium | reverse complement strand
GGATACCGCCGCCTTTGAACTGCGTGACCTTTGAGCCCGCCGCGAACAGACAGTCTGTTACACCGATTATCCGGCCTGCGCCTTTTCGCTTCAGGATGTCCCTCACGTAGGCGGGATTGACATGGTAGCCGTCAAGAATCTGCTCGGCATAAAGCTCATCGGATTTCAGCACAGCTTCAATCGCTCCGCCGCCGTGGAACGGCTTGTAGGAACCGCCGGTCGGGCCGTTGGTAAAGTGAATGAAGTACTTAAGACCGACCCGGATTGCTTCTTCGATCTGCTCACAGGTTGCGTTGCTGTGTCCGGCACCAACTATGATGCCTTTGTTCGTGAGATATTCAATCAGCTCAAAGCCGGGTTTCCCAAAATCCGGCACTACATTGGCCAGCTTGATTGTCCCTTTGTCGTCGATGCTATCGAAGGAGTCGGTGGCAAATTCAAGAACCATGTCAGGATTTTGAGCGCCGGCCATCAGAGGATTTATGAAACTACCCTCTAAAAGTCCGCCCAAAAGCCTGGCCCCCGGCTGTGATTGCGGTTTACTTAGATAATTGTGTAGTTGCGCAAAACAATGCCGCAGGTTCTCAACGGGGCTGGCCCAGGTCCCTATGTAAAAACCTGTCACACCGAACCTCGCCAGGGTCTTTCTGAGCATATCCAGCCCATGTTCATACATAGAGGGGCTATTATCAAAGGTCTCGGATTTTGGGTCATATAGGCCGCTGGTGAATTCAAAGAGGTTGTAACCGTGAAAATGTATGTCAACAAATCCTGGGACGACATATTTGCCGGTGATATCGATGATTTCGTTGCAATCGTCCATCTCTGGGGCAAATTCGACTCTGTCGTCGCGCATAATGACATCGGTACGTTCAACGCTGTTCGGTGTGACTGCGTAGCCACCTTTGAGTCGAGTTGTATTCATCATGAGACTTTCGCAAAATCCGTTTCAGGGTAAAATGAAGTATAACTAACATCATCTATCAGTATTAGTTTAAGCCATTATGGTATTTTTGTCCAGCGAGTTGTTATCGCAAATACGTGTAAGTCACAACAAAAATACAATTCACCTATCGAGAATAATCCGCTTAATTTCGAACGATTTATTCGGGTAATTTCAGAACATAGAAGGCTTTTTACGGTCAGCTGGATAATTTATGGGCATCGATTTAATCGCCTTTTGACTTTACAATGGTGCTAATGCCTGTTAGAATCCACGAATTGAATAAACAATAGATGAATTTACTCGTAGTTATCCAGATGGCCGGTAAAATTAATATTAATATCGAACGATGTAAAGGCTGTGGCTTGTGCATAATGGCATGTCCGAAGGGATGCATCATCGTGTCCAAAAAATCCAATAAAAACGGTTTCTTCCCGGCTAAATCCGACAATACGGACTGTACAGGCTGTGGAGCCTGTGCGATTATTTGTCCGGAAGCCATAATTGAAGTATTTCATAATCAAAGCAGCAAAATCGAGACAATTGCCGAACCAGCGAAAAAACCGAAGTTGAGTCTAATGAAGGAAAAAGCATAAGCCCCGTCGTAAGCAGGGATCAAGAATATGGTAGAAAAAGGGCAAATTTCTATCGGAACAGAAGAGCGGGTTTTAATGTGCGGCAATGAGGCGCTTGCAGAAGCGGCTATTCTTGCCGGATGCGATGCTTATTTCGGATATCCGATTACACCGCAAAACGAGATCCCGGCTTATATGTCCCGCAGGATGCCGGAGGAAGGCCGGGTTTTTGTACAGAGCGAAAGCGAGCTGGCGGCAATTAATATGGTATTCGGAGCTTCGGCAACGGGCAAAAGAGCTATGACAAGCTCATCCAGCCCTGGCATAAGTCTAATGCAGGAGGGAATGAGCTTTCTGGCAGGTGCTGAGCTACCGGCGGTAGTGGTCAACGTAATGCGTGGAGGTCCGGGCCTGGGTAACATTGCACCGTCACAGAGCGATTATTTTCAGGCCACCCGAGGAGGCGGACACGGTGACTACCGAACCATCGTTTTTGGTCCTTCGAGTGTTCAGGAGATGGCCGACTGTATTTCGCTGGCATTCGAACTTGCTGATAAATATCTAATGACCGCAATGATCCTGGCTGATGGTTTTTTAGGGCAGATGATGGAGCCGGTTGTTTTGAAGAAAAGGCCAAGTGTCGAATTGCCGCCCAAAGACTGGGCGCTGACCGGGGCCAAAGACAGAGAGCAAAATATCGTTCGCTCATTATGGCTCGGTGAGGGAGTATTGGAAGATCTAAACTTTAAGTTAGATGACAAATACAAGCAGATCCAAAAAAATGAAGTTCTATGCGAAGAATACGAGGTTGACGACGCCGAAATCGTCGTCGTCGCCTATGGCGTTGCAGCAAGAATCGTCAGCGGGGCAGTAACCCGTGCAAGAGAAGAAGGAATCAAGGTCGGCTGGATACGCCCTATCACCCTGTGGCCTTTTCCAACAGAGCAAATCAGCAAAGCCGCTGATGAATTCCGGCTGTTTTTGACCGTTGAAATGAGTACCGGCCAAATGGTCGAGGATGTAAAACTTGCCGTAGCTGGAAAATCTCCGGTCGTATTTTACGGCAGGCCGGGCGGGGGAGTACCTACTGTTGAGGAGATTCTCGATAAAATAAGGCAATTGACCTTGGGGGCCAAGACATGAAAACCGTGTTTAAGCGAACACCTACCCTCAAAGATTGCCCGACACATTATTGTCCCGGATGCGGACATGGTATAGCTCACCGATTGATCGCGGAGGTCATTGATGAACTCGGCATACGGGGGAGCACTATCGGCATAGCTCCTGTAGGTTGCGCGGTGCTGGAGTATGACTACATTGACGTCGATATGATAGAGGTTGCCCACGGCAGAGCACCGGCCGTTGCGACGGGTATGAAAAGGACAAATCCGGACAAAATAATCTTCTCGTATCAGGGCGACGGTGACCTGGCGAGTATCGGGGCCGGTGAGATTCTGCACGCCGGACATCGTGGCGAACAAATAACAGTCATATTCATTAACAATGCCGTCTTTGGAATGACGGGGGGACAAATGGCTCCGACAACAATGGCTGACCAGATAACAGCGACAACGCCTAAAGGCAGGAATGTTGCCGAAGAGGGTTATCCTCTCTGTGTCTCAGAACTGCTGGCAGTGCTGCCGGGTGTAAGTTATATCGAGCGATGCGCACTGAGCACGACGCCTAATATACGCAAGGCCAAAAAAGCCCTGAAACACGCTTTTGAGCAACAGAGAAACAAAGCCCCCGGCCTTTCACTTGTTGAGCTGCTCAGCACCTGCCCGACATACTGGCGAATGAGTCCGGCAGATGCGACAAAATGGATCGATAATGAAATGACAAAGGTTTTTCCTTTGGGCCGATTGAAGGGCTAACAATGACAGCAAACGGTTTTTATGAAGAGATTATCATTGCCGGTTTCGGCGGACAGGGGATTATGCTGACCGGCAAACTGTTGGCCCAGACTGCAATGCAGGCCGGGAAAGAGGTAACATATATGCCCTCTTACGGGGCCGAGGTTCGAGGCGGTACCGCAAATTGTATGGTGATTATTTCAGAGACAAAAATCGCCTGTCCCGTCGTCGCAAAACCCGACTCATTAATTGTAATGAACAAGGCGTCACTGAATAAATTCGGCCCACGTCTTAAAAACCACGGCTTGCTAATAATGAACAGCTCCCTGATTGATACTGAACCGCAACTGGACGAGACAATCGAGATAATTTCCATCCCCGCCGACGAATTGGCTGTTGAATTAGGCAGTCAGAAAAGCGCCAATATGGTAGCTTTGGGTGCGTATCTGCAAAAGCGGAAACTCCTCACAGCCGACCAGGCCGGACAAGCTTTGCCCAATGTACTTGCGAAACGATACTATAAAACTTTGCCGGTAAATATCAAAGCCCTTCAATGCGGCGCCGAATTCACGAAATCATGCTGCAAGGTTTGAGCAAACAAGACACAGAACAATAAGTCGGAGGAATAAAATGAATCTTCAAGGTCTGCTGAATATTAAGCTGTTAGACAAAGCAGCAAATAAAACATGGCAATTTTCGCTTATATGTCTGCTGATGTTATTCTTTTTTGTCCCTACCGTTTGTGCCCAGGAACAATATAAGTTAATAAGCAGAGATGCAATTTCACAAATCGTTGACGGCCAGCATGACGCTGCAATAAAACACTTCGAGGGCTATCTTAACGAACACCCCAGAGACCTCGAATCCATTTATGGGCTTGCAGTTGCCTATACTCAAAACAATAATATAGCCACAGCTATGACCTACGTGAAAAAAGCCCTCGATGAAGGACTTCCATTCAGTCGCTTCCTCGCCGGCCCCAGAGATTTGTTAAAACCTCTGGCCGACAGCGCCGAGTTTAAGACATTGGCTCAAAAATATGGCATGGAACTCCTGCACGGCCCCATGCTCGGCTGCGTTACTGATACCAGCGCGAAGTTCTGGGTGCGCACAGCCAACGAAGTGCCCGTACAGGTCCTCATCGGTACATCACGAAAAGCGAATTCGCCTATCAGCTCTTCTATCGTTACGACAAGCAAAGAAAAAGACTTTACAGCGGTGCTTACCGTCCGGGGCTTAAAACCCGACACCCGCTACTCCTACAAACTGCTGGTGGACGGCAGGCTTCAACCGCGACAGTGGGCGTTCCGCAGTTTTCCAGCTTCAGGGTCGGCAAGTCAATTTTGGATTGGCTTCGGGGGCGGAGCGGGCTTCACTCCACAGTACGAAAGAATGTGGGATACGATTACCTCTCACAATCTGCATGCATTTCTCTTACTCGGCGACAACGTATATATCGATAATCCTACACGACAGGCCGTCCAGCAATATTGCTATTATCGGCGCCAGTCACGTCTCGAATTCAGGGATTTTGCCGCCTCGACGGCCATTTTTGCCATCTGGGACGACCACGACTTCACAACCAACGATGCCGGTGGCGGACCGGAAATCCTCAAACCTTACTGGAAGATTCCTGTCTGGCGCACATTTGTCAACAACTGGGTCAATCCTTACTATGCCGGAGGGGAAGAACAACCGGGGTGCTGGTTTGATTTCTCCATCGGCGATGTCGATTTCTTTATGTTGGATGGCCGCTACTATCGTACCAAATCCAATGTTACGAATCCCTCGATGCTCGGCGATGTCCAGAAAATGTGGCTATTAAAAAAATTGAAATCCTCTAAGGCAACTTTCAAAGTGCTCGCTTCGCCCGTACCCTGGTCTTATGGCGCCAAGCCGGGCAGTAAAGACCCATGGCAGGGTTATAAAACAGAGCGGGAGCAGATTTTTTCCTTTCTCGAATCCAACAATATTGACGGTGTAATACTCATCTCAGCGGACCGCCATCGCTCCGACATCTGGAAGATTGAAAGGCCGGACGGGTATCCGCTGTATGAATTCGAAAGTTCGAAACTGACTAACATCCACACACATAAAGTAATGCCCGACTCTTTATTCGGCTACAACAAGAAATGCTCATTCGGACGGCTCCAGTTTGATACTACTATAGCCGACCCTCAGGTAACCTACAAAATAATCAGCATCGATAACGAGGCCATCTACACGTTTTCCCTCAAAAAAAGTCAACTGACCGGCAAAAAAGCCAAATAAAGACGGCCTGGACAACATCAAAGGTTTCGTAAAAACTTGCATAAATATCCACCATGGGATACAATGTCTGAAATAATGAAAAGAATAAGAATTAACCTGAGGTTTGGAAGCTAAAAATGGGCAAGCAATCAAATACGAAAAAAACCAAGGCAATCTGCAGTTTCTGCGGCAGGGCTGACACTCAGTCCGACACGCTCATAGAAGGCCCCAGCAAAGTCTATATTTGTCCGGAATGTGTTGAGTTGTGCCATAACATCATCCGGCAAAACCGCAAGCGAACCGGCATAGGCGGCGTTAGTCTTGAAGAAATGCCCAAACCGAGAACAATAAAAGAATATCTGGACCAGTACGTAATTGGGCAGGAACATGCCAAAAAATATCTTTCAGTCGCTGTCCATAACCACTACAAACGGCTGGTGCACACAGACAGCAACGACAGCGATGTCGAGATAGACAAATCCAATGTTCTTTTAATCGGCCCGACGGGTTCCGGCAAAACCCTCCTAGCCCGCACACTCGCAAATAAACTTGAAGTGCCGTTCGCAATATGCGACGCGACGACAGTTACCGAGGCAGGATACGTCGGTGAAGATGTTGAAAATTTTCTGCTGCGATTACTCCAGGCCGCAGACTACGATATAGAAACGGCGCAACGGGGAATCGTCTATATCGATGAAATAGATAAGGTCGGCAAAACCTCTCAGAACGTCTCAATTACCCGTGACGTCTCGGGAGAAGGCGTCCAGCAGGCCCTGTTAAAAATGCTCGAAGGTACCACCGCAAACATCCCGCCTCAGGGCGGCAGAAAACACCCCGAGCAGTCGTACATACAACTCGACACCACACAGATACTTTTTATATGCGGCGGAACCTTTGTAGGCCTGGAAAATATTATCAAAAAGCGTCTCGGCAAAAAAATGATTGGCTTCAATTCCGAACTGGCCGGCAAAACCGACGAAAAAAGCGAATACAGCGACATATTGCAGCAGGTGGTACCGGAGGATATTATCGAGTATGGAATGATTCCTGAAATGGTGGGCCGGCTTCCTGTAATTACAACTCTTACAACTCTCGATGAAAATGCACTTATAGATATTCTGACTCAGCCGAAGAATGCGCTCTGCAAGCAGTATCAAAAATTTTTCCAGATGGAGGACGCCGAGCTTGAGTTTACAGAAGACGGCCTGCACGCCCTGGCTCAGAAAGCCCTCAAACGTGACACCGGCGCCCGGGCATTGCGTGCTATCACAGAAGAGTTAATGATTGACCTGATGTACCAACTGCCCGAAGAAACAAAGCCTGCGAAATATATAATAAACCGCGATATCGTCGAGGGCAAAGCCGAACTGTTATCAGCCAAGCAAACAACAAAAAAAGAATCGGCCTAAAAAGCTCAAATGGTGAGATTTGAGGTTAAATATGCTGTCCAATTCTAAAGTAGTTGAGTCACTTGTACACAAAATTGTTGAAGCTGTACACCCACTAAAGATAATTCTTTTTGGTTCATACGCCCAAGACAAATCAAATCCGGAAAGCGACATTGATGTTCTGGTCGTGATGCCCGAAGGTGTTCATTGCCGGCGAACTGCACAACTGTTATATCGGCAAATTAGAGGATTAGGGGTTCCTTTTGATGTCTTAGTGTCAACACCAAGTACTTTAGAAAAACATAAAGATAATATCGGCTTAATTTATCGAACTGTTCTAAAAGAAGGAAAAGAAATATATGCCGCATGAGGTTCATTTTTCAGGAAGTCCTGCTGACTGGTTACGTTACGCTCGCAGCGATTTAGAGCTTTCCCGCACAATGCGACAGGCTGAGGTTATGTTTGAAGGACTCTGTTTTCATGCTCAACAAGCAGCAGAAAAAGCTTTGAAAGCGGCACTTATTTCCAAAGGCGTTCCACCTCCGAAAACTCACAACATCAGAACACTCCTTGATCTTTTGCCTGAAGAGATCATAGCACTACAGGAAATAGAAGATGCAGCAAGTCTTAGCGACTATGCCTTACAAGCCGTTACCCTGGTGACTTTGAGCCTGTTAATGAAGAAGAATACAAAGAGGCGGTACGATTAGCAGAAATGATTGTTCTATGGGCTGAAAGAATTATCCAATAGCAAAAAGACGACATCAGTTAAATTTCAGACAGTTGGATTATTATTGTGAATAAGGTCCGGGCACATAGAAATCGTACATTAACACTCAACCGCGGGGAAACAGAACGTTACAGCAAGGATTTAATTCACATTTCCAAACCTGCTGTTGTAAATACCATCAAGAACAAAATATTAAACCAGGACACTTTCGAAGCACTTACTTTTCTGCCAGAGAACTTTGTTGACCTGCTGATACTGGACCCACCCTACAATCTTACAAAAACTTTCAACTCAACCACCTTTAGAAAAAAGAGTATTGCCAGTTACGCCGAATGGCTCGAAAACCTGATGGTCAAATTGCTGCCCACACTTAAAAACACGGCATCGGTCTATGTTTGCTCTGAGTGGTATTCGTCAACAGCAGTCCATCTTGTGCTGGATAAGCTGCTTAAGGTAAGAAACAGAATCACCTGGGAAAGGGAAAAAGGCAGAGGCGCAAAAAGAAACTTCAAAAACGCCTCGGAGGATATCTGGTTCGCCACCGTTTCCGACGATTATGTATTCAATGTTGAAAACATAAAGTTAAAACGCAGAGTGCTCGCACCATATACCGACACAAACGGCGAACCGAAAGACTGGCTCAAGACATCCGACGGCCAGTTTCGCCTGACGCATCCTTCAAATTTATGGAACGATATAACTGTGCCCTTCTGGTCAATGCCGGAGAACACAGACCATCCGACTCAAAAGCCCGAAAAGCTTTTAGCTAAATTGATCCTGGCAAGCACAAATGAAGATGACTTTGTATTCGACCCATTTATGGGCGTCGGCAGCAGTCTTGTCGCAGCTAAAAAGCTGAATCGTAAATTCCTTGGTCTTGAGATTGAAACCGAATATTGCCTACTTGCTGCAAAACGCCTGCACTTAGCAGAGCTTGATACGACAATTCAAGGCTATAGCGACGGAGTATTCTGGGAAAGAAACACACTAAAGGGGCAAAAACAAAAGACAAAAACGCCTGTTGCTTCAACGAGAGGGTCGAAAAAAAACTCTCTCGTCTCAGACCCTCATCTTGTGATTTAGCTTGAAAATAATACCTTATTCGACGACTCTCACTGTAGAAATACTCGGCACCAACAGGTTATACATCAGTATAACATCGCCGTTGTACATTCTGACGCATCCTCGTGAATCCGCCTTGCCTATTTGTTCCGGTTCCTTTGTGCCGTGAATACCAAAACCAGTCCTGCCTTTGGCGTTTCCTTCGAGACCATCCAAGCCTATCCATCTTGAGCCCAAAGGATAGTCCGGATCCTCGGGATAATACATTTTGCCTGTGTCCGGGTCCGGCCAAGGGGGCTTTTCGAGCTTTCCATTTGATTTGACCCGCCAGAGCCCGGTTGGCGTCTCGCGTCCCGGCTTGCCCAGGCCAACACGAAAACTACGAACAAAAGTTTTGTCCTGAAGATACAAGTCCATAATAAAAGCCGAACGGTCCACTCTCACATGGAACGGACCATTGACGACTTTGATCGTATCACCGGCCCGCAGTACTTCGGGCCTGCTGATGTTGTTAATTCCCAAAAGAATTTCCCAGGGGACTTTATACCTCTTGGCAATCGTAGAAAGTAAATCACCCGACTTGACCTTGTAACTGCCGCAAAGCTTGTCATCGGGATAAATAGTCTTGCCGAACAGCCATTTATCGGAAAGATCCCTCAGTTGCTCCTTCACATCTGCCCGCTGCTTTTTATTCAAAGGCATTCGAAATGCCTCGGTCAACTTTTCACGGGCCTCTATAATCCTCTCGGGCTTTTCGCTGAGCAGTGCTGCGGCTTGGGCAATCAGTGATGCAGCCTCGGAATTAGGCGCAAAATCCTGCACAGGCGCGATGTCAGGCAAATCCGGTTTCATTTCAACTACCGGCATTTTTGGCTCCGGCTCAGGTATCGGTTCCGGCAGGCGTTCCGGCAGCGGTTCCGGTTCCGGCTCCTTAGCCACCTCTGTCTCTTTTTCCTTCACTTCCGGCATTTTTGATTCAAGTGCGGCATCGTTAATATCATTCGGATCTTTGCCTTTGCCTCTGCCAAAACTGCCATATATAATAGCAATAACCAAACCAATAATAAGCAAAACCGGAATGATATATCTCCAGCGTTGTTGGTGTCTTCGTCTGCTTCGCAGACGGCGAGAACGACGAGCCATTTTATTCTCCTTTTACGTTATTGGATTCCCGCCTCATGGGATTCCTTAATATATATTATTTCGTTTTCCGTAACTACAATATCTACCGGCTCATCATGCTCTGCCACCGGTATTTTCTCAACTAACTGCTCCGCAAAAGCAAAGCCGCATCTTGAAGCCTTAAGTTCGGTATTAGCGAAAAACCTGTCGTAATAGGAACCGCCCCGACCAAGCCTATTTCCCTTTTTGTCAAATCCCAAGCCCGGCGTTACCACCAAATCAATCTCCTCAAATGCCACCGGTACGGCTGCTATTGGATTTTGCAGGCCGGATGCTTCGGTCGAAATCCCAGTATCCAGCGAGTTTATCTGTACAGCTATCATATGCCTTTGCTGCCAGGAAACCTTGGGGACTGCTACTGCCTTACCAAGCTGCCATGCGTTCAGTATTGCCTCTGAGGTATCAACCTCGTTCGGAAGAGACAAAAACATCATAACCATCGATGCACTTTGAAATTGTGGTATCGAAACCAAATTCTGGCATGCTTTCCGACTTTTTTCACACCTCTGCTCCGGAGTTATAGCAAGCAGACAGTTCTGTAACTCCCGGCGCAACTTAGCTTTGTCCATTTACCTATCCTTCTCTAAGACATTTTTTTCGACAGGCTTGCTGTTTTGTAACAATCTTTTCAACTTTTGTAAATAGCTCTTAATATTTTTTTCACAACCGATATCTTTCGGCATGTAATATTTTTTCTTCACTTTGGCCGGAAGATATTCCTGCGGCACGAAACCGTCCTCAAAGTTGTGTGGATACTTGTAATCAGCCCCAAAACCCATCTTTTTTGCAGCCGCATAGTGGCTATCTTTCAAATGTTTCGGCACTTGTATAGTCGGCTGCTGCTTTACATCCGACATCGCCGACCATACAGCACAAGCAGCCGCATTCGATTTTGGCGCACACGCAATGTACAAGGCCGCCTGAGCCAATACCAACTGGGCTTCCGGCAAGCCAACAAACTCAGATATCTGAAGCGCCGCAGCAGCTAACACGGTTGCCATCGGATCGGCGTTACCCACGTCTTCAGCAGCACAAATCGCAATGCGCCGGGCGATAAATCGCGTATCTTCGCCACCGGTTAACATACGGGCAAGCCAGTAAACCGTAGCATCAGGGTCCGAACCCCGCATGCTCTTCTGCAAAGCACTTGCCAGATCATAGTGCGTATCGCCCGTGCCGTTGTAGTTAATCGTCTTCTGTTGTATCGACTCGGTTGCAACTTCCAGATTAAATTTTATTTTCACATTGGGTTTTCTGGATCCCTGCGACAACACACCCACCTCAAGAGCCGTGAGGGCTTTTCTGGCATCCCCATCGCACATAACCGCTAAAAAATTCAGTGCTTTCTGGTCTGCCTCGATATCAAGCTTACCGAGTCCCCGCTCGGAATCATCGATTGCCATCTTCAGCAATTGCAAAATATCTTCCTGTTTCAACGGCTCAAAATGAAATACCGTGCTGCGGGATATCAGGGGTGAATTGATCGAAAAAAAAGGGTTTTCAGTAGTGGCACCTATGAGAATCAAAACGCCCGCCTCGACATCGTCCAGCAATACATCCTGCTGTGCACGGTTGAAGCGGTGAATTTCGTCGATAAAAAGCACTGTCCTTGTTTTGTCCACTGCGAGTCTGCTACGGGCGCATTCGATTATCTGCCGAATATCTTTCACGCTGGCCGCAGGAGCGCTGAGATAGTAAAATTCGGCCTTCGTGTAGTTTGCAATTATCGCCGCTAAAGACGTCTTGCCGACCCCCGGAGGTCCATAAAATATCAGGCTGCTGAGCCTGTCCGCGTCGAGCATTCTCGTTAAAAGCTTATCTGGCCCGAGAAAATGCCTTTGTCCGACGAATTCATCGATCTTTCTGGGTCTCATCCGAGCCGCCAGCGGTGCCACTGAGCCGATATTAGCCTCTTCAGAGCCGCTGAACAGAGTTTTTCCGCCCTTGTTTTTTATCATAACCCTATTATATGAAAGAAGCCCAAAATTGTCGAAAGTTAATTCGGGAGATAAACTGAGCAACTCTGATGCTTGTTTTTCACCCTATTATCTCACATACAGAAAATATAAATAAATATAAAAAAAACTTTTTTTTATTTGATTTACAGCCATGAGCCGATAAACTTCTATTAGACAGGTGGTGGGTGGTTTATCTTATAATGTAATATAGTGACGTTTCACGTAGCAGAGAAATTTTAATATGGAGATTAGTTATTAAAGGAGATGAACATGAAGAAAGGAATTTTGTTAACTGCCACAATTATTTTATTTACAGTGTGTTTTGCCCAGGCACAGGAAGGTGAGCTTACCGGAACTCTCGACGTAAAATACCGCAGTGCATATACATGGTACGGTATCGATAGGAACCCCGGGGCCCACGGCAAAGGCGCAACTGAAACCACTCTGGATCTGGACCTTTATGGTACGGGATTCGGCGTAAGTACAAAGTGGGTTTTGATGAATTCGGGTTCAGTAGGTAATGGTAGTCTCGTAAATGCCGAGGAATTATGGTTGACCTTAACTTATGGCGGTAGTTGCCTTGAATATGAGACTTACTCCACTAACTACATGATTGGTTGGACGTATTATGATTTCCCGGATAATCCCAGCGATTTAGTAGATACGCAGGAATTATTTGCCTCTCTTTCCTGGCCGGAACTCTGCCCGGCAGGTGTCGTCCCAAGCTACACCCTTGTCAGAATGTGGAAGTCTGAAAGTGGTCATCCCAGCTCTCAACCCGCATTGACCTCTAATGATATTTCCGGCTGGGTACATATCCTTGGACTTGGCTACGACCTGCCTGTTGAGGACCTGCTCCCAGACCTTCCGGAGCAAATTCTTCATCTGTCCGCAGCATTTGTATGGAACGAGGGTGCCGGTGGCCCAGGTGTGGATCATGATTATTCACATACGGTCTTCGGTGTCTCTACCGATTTCGACCTCGGCAACAATCTTACATTGACGCCGGGTGTTTACCATCAAAATACACCTGAAAAATCAGTCAATCCTGATGAGGATCTCACTTGGGTCAGCGTGGGTCTGAAGTACGCATTCTAAAACGACTAAGCAATATAAGTAACAAAGGCCGGTCTTAAAAAAGCCGGCCTTTTTTTTGCTCATTACATCAGCCCATTAAATGAACCGACATTATTCTGTTCTGCATGCTATAAATTTAACCGTCTCAATCAGGGCATCTTTGGCATCGCTTTCTTCCAAAGACCCCAACACT
>DAOUVA010000131.1 GCA_030667885.1 Phycisphaerae bacterium | reverse complement strand
GTCTGGACGGACACACCGCCGGAAGGCTGGTTTATTGACGAAAGTGGTATTCCGGGAATAGGTGATCCGGAGACTGACGGTGTAGCCGATTGGGCAGGTTGGGCCATCACTGACAAGGACTGGTGGATCCAGGCAGCCGGTTCTCAAATAAGTAAGTAATTCACCCTGGGACAAGGCGCAGTTGCTGTTTCCGACCCGGATGAATGGGACGATTCGGCTCATACAGATTCGGCATCTGAAGGCTGGTATAAGACCTTCATGAGTATGCCTGTAATTGATATCTCCGAAGTTCAGGCCGGTACGATTCAGCTCAAGTTCGATTCGAGCTGGCGTCCGGAATTTGACGGTGACTATCACCAGACTGCCAACATAACCGCTTTCTTCAACGACCAGGAGCCTGTCGAGATACTCCTGTGGGAATCCGATGGAACTAGTCCGAACTTCAAGGACGACAACTCAACCAATGAAACCATCACGGTCGATTTGGAGAATCCCCAGGGGGCGACAAGCGTGGTCTTGACGTTCGGTATGTACGACGCCGGAAATGACTGGTGGTGGGCAATCGACAACATACAGCTTACCGGATCTCCCAAATAAGGGATCTTCGTCCTTTTTAAGGCGAACATTTGTTTATCAACTCGGGGCTTATACCGAATCTCGGTATAAGCCCCTTTTTTATTGTCTGTTGGTTCTGCTATCGGCGGATATACGATATCGATTATTTTGAGAATGGCCCGGCGTTAAATGTAAAATTTATAGTTAAGGCCATACAGTAATTCTCAAAAGTACTAACTCAAAAGCCCTGTAGCAGTACAGTTTTTCCTTGACGAGAACATGAATAATTTGGTATAAATAAACTTGTGAAGTTTCTATCCGTATATATACATATGGATAGAATTGGATTATCGTCCTATGTGGGCTGAAAGAAGTTTATTCTTTGGAAAACAGGAGGTGTGATTATACAAATCCACAGGTTATTTCTGAAAATAGCTTTGTCTTTAAGATTTGATTTATCACATTTCAACCAGCAATTTGAATTCAGAGAACAACAAATGTTTCGGTGTGTGGCCAAAGCACATTCGTTGTTATCGTAGCTTTTTAAGAGGAGTAAGTATTATGAGAACTCGAATAATCTGGTTGACAGCAGTTTTGTTGATAGGATTTATGGGGCTCAATCCGAGCCGCGCACAGGAAGTCGTTAATCTATTGCCCAACGGTGGCTTTGAGAGCGGTCTCATAGATACATTCGGCACCTATGGCGATGCGACCACCGAAGTCGTTACAGAATGCGTTGATGCCGCGGTTCCCGAAAGTCCGATTGAAGGAGACTATGCTCTGCATATTACGGTTTCGGCAGCAGGAGCCAACAATTGGGATAGCGGCATGACGGACGGAAGCTATACCTTTCAGAGTGGAAAGAAATATACTTTCTCTGCCTTCCTCAAGTGCAAATCAGGCACGTTGGAAATTCGCTTAAAGCCGGAACGTGGAGGAGACCCATGGGAGGGATATGGTGATCAGGTCTTTACCATGACTGAAGAATGGACAGAATTTAGTGTAACAACTCCGGTTTTTACTGAGGACGTAACTCCCGCCAGCCCTACATTCCACTTCGCTTTTGCAGCCGGTGATTTTTGGATCGATGGCGTACGACTCTACGAAGGCGATTATGTCGAACCTGTTTTCAAAAGTTTTAAGGCCACTAATCCCAATCCGGAAGATGGCGCCTTGCATGCGGACACATGGGCAAGCCTCTCGTGGGACCCGGGAATCTCGGCAGTAACGCATGATGTTTACTTTGGCGACAATTTAGACGATGTGAACAACGGCGCCGAAATCGCTTTCCAGGGTAATCAGGCCACAGACTTTTTTATAGTCGGCTTTCCCGGTTTTGCTTTTCCGGACGGCCTTATTAATGGAACGACATACTACTGGCGGATTGACGAGATCAACGAAAATGATCCAAACGGGCCGTGGAGAGGCGATTTATGGAGCTTTCTGGTGCCGCCCAAGAGTGCCTATAATCCCGTACCGGCTGACGGAGCTAAATTCGTAGAGCCGGATGTAGTACTTACATGGGACCCTGGTTTCGAAGCAAAATTACACCAGGTGTACTTCGGGGACAATTTTGCAGATGTCGATGCCGGTACAGGCGGCACCGCAAAAGGCCCCGTAGGAGATTTGGACTTCACCCCCGGAACACTTGAATTAGAGAAGACCTACTATTGGCGCATCGATGAGTTCGATGGCATCGAAACACATAAAGGTAACGTCTGGACCTTTACAATTACAAGGGCTGGCGGTGGTGTGAGGGCAGATTACTTTGCAGGTATGAATTTTGAGAATCTAATGCTGAACCGCGTTGACCCTCAAATTGATTTTAACTGGGGCGATCCGGGCGGACCGGACCCGTCGGTTGGCGATGATAACTTCTCGGCCAGATGGAGCGGTCAGGTAGAGGCGGCATTCACAGAGACCTACACGTTCTATACCAGAACCGACGACGGTGTGCGCCTGTGGGTTGAGGGTTTGCAGCTTGTTGACAATTGGGTTGACGGTTCAGCAACCGAGAACAGAGGAACGATAGACCTTGTTGCAGGACAGTTCTACGGTGTTGTAATGGAATATTATGAAAATACCGGCGGTGCCGTGGCAGAGCTGCGCTGGTCGAGTCCACACACTCCAAAGCAAATCATTCCGCAGGCGGCACTTTCACTGCCGGTAAAGGCCAGCAGTGCGAATCCGAGGACCGGCTCGGTTGACGTAAAACAAACAACTATTCTTACCTGGGGCCCCGGAGACTTTGCCGAATCGCACGATGTCTATTTCGGCACAGATGAAGAAGCTGTGCGCAACGCCGATACAAGCTCACCCGAGTACAAAGGTACGAAGGCTCTTGGTTCTGAGAGCTATGATCCCGGCGTGCTTGAGTGGGATGCTACCTACTACTGGCGTGTCGATGAAATCAATAACAACAATCCGGAGAGTCCGTGGGTAGGAGGCGTCTGGAGCTTTATGACGGCCAACTTCCTTATCGTGGACGACATTGAGAGCTACAATGACATTAATGAAGGTGAGCCCGGTAGCAACAGGATATATTTAGCGTGGGTGGATGGATTCGACAATCCGGCAATAAACGGTTCTATTGTTGGTAATGCCAATGCTCCTTTTGCCGAGCAAACTATCGTTCACGGCGGTAATCAGTCAATGCCATTCTCGTACGACAATGCAGTCGGGAAATCTGAAGCAACTTTGACATTGACTGACCTGCGTAACTGGACACAGAACAACGTTGAAACTCTGACAGTTTGGTACATAGGTGATTCAGCCAACGCTGCCGAGTCGATGTATGTTGTTCTAAATGGCAGCGCGGCGGTCACTAATCCTAATAATAATGCGGCACAGGTAGGCTCCTGGACAGCATGGAATATTTCCCTGCAGGACTTTGCGGACCAGGGCATTAACCTGGCCAATGTCAACTCTATTACCATTGGTTTTGGCAACAGGAACAATCCGACTGCCGGTGGCGCAGGTATGATGTACTTTGATGATATTCGTCTCTATGCAGCGGCACCAGAACCACCAGCACCCGACCCGGACACACTCGGGAATATACTGGTTAACGGTGGCTTTGAGGACGGTGTTGCTGATCCGTGGACCACATATGGTGACGTTACCGCCGAAGTGGTACAGGAATCTCCAATTGAGGGTAGCTCTTGTCTGCATGTTACGGTTAACTCAGCAGGCGCGAATTTCTGGGATGCCGGTCTGCAGAACGCAGGACATGTTTTTGAGGCAGGAAAGAAATATACTCTTTCAGCTTTTCTAAGGACCAGCCAAGGTACGATGGATATCAATTTCAAGCCGGAACTGGCAGCAGATCCCTGGACGGGTTTTGGTGACCAGGTCTTCACCATGACTGAAGAATGGACGGAATTTAACGTAACAACTCCTGTTCTTGATGCAGACGCGGATCCAGCTTCAGTCACGTTCCACATAGCTTTTGCGGCCGGTGAATTCTGGATAGATGGCGTAAGATTTTATGAAGGCGACTATGTCGCGCCCTGATTTGAGAAATTGATGTGAATCAGGTGTTGTATTAATTCCGGGCCTGTGCCGAATCGGCATGGGCCCTTTTTTATTGAAACTGCCAAGACGATACGTATGCGATAAATATAAAACCGGGGACTAAATCTTTTCACTTATTAAGATGATTTCCAAACCGGATGATTTAACTTCTTATGCCAATATTTGGCTGGGGATTTTACGAGAAGCAGATCTAAGTTTCGGTATCAGTATGTCACGGACGACATCCATTCCCTTATATAATTCCAGAGCTTCCTTGTCTATGACTTCCGCTGCGCCATATGTTATGGCATTTTCAGCCACTCTGGAGTTGTCTTTGGCGATTGTAGAAACGATAACAACCGGCTTTGGATAATACTGTTGAAGTTTTTTGAGAAAACTTAAGCCGTCGAGCTTAGGCATAATAATGTCCAGTGTCAGGACATCCGGATCGGCCGAAAGCACCAGGTCCCTTGCTTCGTAAGCATCTTGGGCTTCGCCAACGACTTCCATATCAGAGGTTGATTCAATAGCTTTTCGTAACAATCTTCGGACGGTGGTCGAATCATCGACAATCAAGACGCGGAGTTTTCTGTTGGCAATTTTCTGGCGCATTAGAGCCAGCCGTTTGGCTTCCTCTGTATGTCCGGTGTATTTGCACATGACAGTATTTGTGGCCGTATCAAACTTGATGCGCCTTCCGCGAGTCCCTCCGATATCCTTTTTGATAATACGAATACGGTATGAATCAAGTATTTCGTGAGCGACAAGCATATTCCTTCCACCAATGTCACGGCCGCTTTCTTGCAAAGCATCAACTACTGCCCCACCACCAAAGATTTGTGCACGATAGTTAAACGGATTATCATCAACAGACATGAGAGTGCTGATTATATGTTCGGTTGAAGTGGTTCCATATCGTCCAACATCGGCGTTTACTTCGTCTTTGGGGCGGTCGAGCAGGAAGTGATTCATGGCAGCATAGCCATTTTTTCTATTGTATAAACAAACACTTACACATGAACCGAGCAAAGTGTCAATAGACATTTGCTTTTTGGTGACGTGATATTCTCCCGGCAATAAAAATCTGTGATCCATATCCTGTATATTCCTGTATATCCGCTATAGACCAATCCGCCAAAAACGAATATCGTATTGCGTTGCTGTTTACGTAAGGATAATAATCTTTTCCTTTTTAGACTTCTATTTTCTCGGCATCGATGCTCCCGAAGAGCTGGTCGATATCCAAAACCATTGCCACAGTACCATCACCCATGACCGCTGCGGCGGTATAATACTGAGAGTTTACTTCAAGACCGGCTAATTCTTTGAGTACAACTTTCTGAACACCGATGACATCATCAACGTAAATTGCCATCGGCCTTTTGCCGGCATTTGCAGTAACCATAATTCCGTCGACATCCTGCTCGCCGGACGAGAAAGACTGATTTTGTAAATTGGCAAAAAAGTTAGAGGTCGAGGGAATATTAAAAATATCGGCTAATTTGACAACCGGTAATAATTTGTCATGTCTGAGAACGCACAGGCCTCTTGCTGTGATAGAGCTGACCTGCTGCGGCTCCGGTCGAAATACTTCATGGACTTTATCCATAGGAATCACATAACGATTGCCGGCAAGTTTGACGAGGAATCCGGTAATAATCTGAGTGCTTACAGTTTTCGGCAACTTAATTATAAATTCAGTTCCCTTGCCGGGCTCCGTGTCTATTGTTATCTCGCCGTTGGCATCGGTAATGCTGCGTTTGACGACATCCATCCCCACGCCTCGCCCGGAAACCTCGGTTACCTTCTCGGCAGTGGAAACTCCGGATGTGAATATCATATCAACAATCTGGTCCTGCGTTAATTGCTGGTCCGGCTTGATAAGCCCCAAATTGACGGCTTTTGTATTTATGGCTTCGATGTCCAATCCTTTTCCATCGTCCGCAATGGTAAGTGTTACATCATCTGGTGTTTCTGTTACTGATACACGGACAATCCCCTCAGCAGCTTTGCCGGAAGCCTGACGGATATCCGGTGTTTCAACGCCATGGTCAACCGAGTTGCGAACCATATGTGTCAACGGGCCGTCAAGGGTCTCAATGAGCCGCTTGTCGATTTCTATATCCTCACCGATGAGTTCGACTTTGACCTGCTTACCGGAATGTGAGGCAATGTCACGAACCATTCTTGGGATTTTCTGCAGGAGGGTACGGACAGAGACCTTTCTTACTTCCATAATGCTTTTCTGAAGGTTGTCCGACAAATCACTAAAAGTTTCGTTAACACGTCTAAACTCAGTAGCCAGGTTATTTTCCGATTCACTTACTGAAACCATCTTCTGCAGGTGATCGTACATTTCACCTACCGCTATAAGCTCACCGACATAATTAAGAAAATTATCGATGCTGTCTTCCGTAACACGCATAGTCTTGCGAGCTTCCTCTGCTGTTTTTGTTTTGTTCGTCGCCGAAGCCGCTTCCGGTTTAACAGTCTTTGTTTTGTCGGGAGCAGAAGTTGTTTTCCAGTCCTTGATCGAAAGTAATGCTTCGGTTTTCTCCTGCAACAGCTCAACCAGAAGTGAATCCCCTGCCCCGCCGCTGCCGACTATTCTGTGATATTCATCCAGAGCACTTTTGATAATTTCAGCAGTTTCCTGATTTGTTGTAAGCTCTTTAAGTGCGGTCAGATTGTCCAGAATAATAGCCGCATCGGCATCGCTCAGTCCTTCTTCACAACAGCGGTCAAGGATTGCTTTAATTTCCTGCAGGGGTTTGGGAATTGCTGAATCCGCCTGGGCCGGACCTTTTTCCGACTTGCTGTCAGCCAGGGACTTGTCAGTCTTCAGTTGATATGCTACTGCAATGATAGCATTCAATTGTTCAACGTAAGCCGAATCAAGTCCGGCAAAGTCGGCCTTTGCTTTTTCGAACTTGTTAAATAAGTCAGCCCAAATCGCCCCTGTGTCTTCTGCACCCTCTGTACATTCCCGCGCAGAGATTACTTTTTGGAGTAATTCATCGAAATGGGCCTCATCTTCGATTTCATCCTGTCCCTCTCGGGTTCTGGATAACATTTCTTTTAAGCTGTCAACACCTTCAAGCAAGATGTCAATAATGGACTGATTGGGAACTAACTTTTCCTGCTTGGCCAGGTCTAATAACGTTTCCATCTCGTGGGCCAGACTTTTTACTTTCATCAAGCCGAAAAATGCAGAATTTCCTTTAACAGT
Source organism: Phycisphaerae bacterium (assembly GCA_030667885.1). GTDB lineage: Bacteria > Planctomycetota > Phycisphaerae > Sedimentisphaerales > Anaerobacaceae > NIOZ-UU13. The sequence goes on along the minus strand of DAOUVA010000131.1, from coordinate 2,315 downwards.
GTGTACAGGACGAAAGATAGCACTAATGGTATCAAGATTCACAGGCTCAGCCTCGAGTTTGACAAACAGACTGTCCAATGTCGCCAAACCTTCCAGGGCTTCATCAACAAATCCCGCCAGCAATTCCGGGTCTATGTCAAAAGCTGCGTTATCTTCCATGTGGTCCTCCTGAGACTGCAGGATTCATTGCCTGCAGCATTCTTAGCTTGTCCTGCCAGCGTTTGAGCCGACCAACAGCAAACTCTACAGCCTCTTCCAATTCGGTAAGGTCCTCAAGGGGTTTGAATACGCAGGTATCGGCTCCGTGCCGCATACACCCAAGAGCATTTTCCAATGTCATATACCCCGTTATCATAATAGTGTGAATCATTGGATACTGCTGTCGGACAGCTCTTAAAAGTTCGACTCCATCCATCCGCGGCATAACGATATCCGAAATAACAACTTCGGTTCTTGCCTGGGCGAGTTTTTCCATAGCCTCGATGCCGTCACAAGCCGTATCCACCTGAAATCCTAAATAACGAAAATGACGGGAAAGCATCTCCCTGATTTCAGTTTCATCATCTACTATTAATAATCTTGCATTCACTATTAACCCCCATTGCGTAGTTTCCAGCATAACTTATCGGGTTTTTAGCTTTTGGGCTTAAGTAACAGCCGGCAAAGTTATAGTAAATTCTGCCCCGCCGGAGGATTTGTTTTCGAGACTTATTAGTCCTTCGTGGTTTTCTATAATACCACGGACAGTAAAAAGCCCCAGACCAGTCCCTTTGTCCGGTGCTTTGGTGGTAAAAAAAGGCTGCCATATATCGTCGAGCTTATCATCAGGAATCCCCGGACCCGTATCACTTATCTTAACAACCACGGAATTATCGGCACTTTCAGTTTTTATCGACAGAGTGCCCTGACCTTTCTCCTTCATTGCATCAGCGGCATTAATGAATAGATTAATCAGAACCTGTTCAATTTGTTGGGAATCAGCCATGATACCCGGTAGATTTTCAGCTAAATCTCTTTCTATTGTAACGTAATATTTTAGGGCGTTGTGACACAGCTCAAGAGCCTGTTCAATGCAGGTATTTATATCGCATGCGGCAACCGAATTTTCATTCTTACGACAAAAGCTTTTAAGTCCCGTAACAATGCGTGAGATTCGCCTGACTCCATTGCGTATGCCTTCTACAGCCTTAGGCATTTCATGCAAAATAAATTCTAATTTTTCCGTATTTTCACAGTCCTGTTGTGTTCGTTCGCGCAAAATCGGTTCCACATCCTCATAAAATTTCCCCAGGGTTTGAATATTACCTGCGATGAAAGTTGCCGGATTGTTGATTTCGTGCGCAATACCTGCGGATAAAAGCCCCACAGTAGCCATCCTCTCAGCGTGAACAAGCTGTTTAGAACGTTCTTCAGCCAGCTTTCCCATCTCGGTGCCATAACGCTGCAATTGAACATTTTTTTCAGCCAGCAATGTCTCGTATTGAACAATGCGAGTTCCGACAGCGACCCGGCTGCGCAGGACCTCTCTATCGAACGGCTTAGTTATATAGTCATCCGCGCCCGCATCCAGACCTGCCACAATGTCTTCTTTTTCGACTTTGGCCGTCAGCAGAATAACATAGACATAATCACAGTCGGATTTCTCACGGATTCTTCTGCACAGTTCTATGCCTTCTATGCCGGGCATCATCCAGTCAAGGATGGCTAATTTGGGATTTTCTCTCTGAAGTAACTCCCAGGCCTGGTTGCCATCCTCAGCTACAATAACTTCGTGACCCCATTTTTGAAGGATTGCCCTCAAAGCCATGCGCGAAGCAGAATCATCTTCAGCGATAAGAACTTTCATTTGACGCTGCTGCTTTCAGAAAGGTTGACAAGACCAAGTTTCTCCATTTCTTCAAGAAGATTTCTTTTACTGAAGGGTTTAACAATCCAAGCCTCTCGGCCGGACTTGAACGCCCCCATGACACTCGCTGAATCATCCAATGCAGTGGTCACAATCACCTTGACGCCGTCGAGGCCGACTATCCCACACTCATTTTCTATTCTGCGGATAGCCTCAAGAGCTTTGTGCCCGTCCATCTCAGGCATCATAATGTCAAGACATATCAGGTCATAAGGCTGGCCTTCTTCAAGGGCGTCTTTAACAGCTTGGACGGCTTCGAGCCCGTTGATTACAGCAAAACAATCATCGTACTCAGACAGAAACGACTGTAAAAGTTTGCGACAGGCAAAGTCATCTTCAGCTATAAGAATTTTCATTTGATACTACTGCCTTCAGAAAGATTAACAAAACCAAGCTTCTCCATTTCTTC
>DAOUVA010000263.1 GCA_030667885.1 Phycisphaerae bacterium | reverse complement strand
GAAGCCAACAACTTATTGATAACCGCAAAGAACGGGAAATGCTGGGGCAAGATGACAGGTCACGAGCGGTATTTGGTTTATAGGACAACTCTTGATTGTGGCTTGCGATTCTCTGAGGCTAAGACTTTGAAGGTGTTATCGTTTAATTTTGAGGCAAGCACTGTCCGGGTAGAGGCCGAGAACGCCAAAGGCAAAGAGACAGACGACCTTATTTTGAATGATGAAACCGCAACCATGATTAAGGCGTTTCTTGCAGGCAAAGAACCGACCGACCTTGCGTTTAACCTGCCTCACCTTTCACACGCTGGCGATATGATTCGGGCCGACCTTGCAACGGCAGGTATCGAGTACAGGAACGCAGCCGGGCAAGACCTCGACTTCCACAGTCTCAGACATACGTTTATTACGAATTGTTTTCTTGCCAATATTCCCGCAACAGTTGTGCAAAGACTTGCCAGACACAAAAACCTTGAAACGACTTTGAAGTATTCACATATCACGATTACAGACCGACAGGCGGCAATGAAAAGGCTCTTTGACTTGACCGTGACTGGACGAAACGATGCACTACAAAAGACGGCAATGGACAGTGGTGGACTAAGAAACAGCGATACCGTACCCGCTATAACGTTATCAGCCTAAAAAGAGCAATATGAAACCTACTAATATAAATATCTCTGTTACCTATTGACCCAGCCTGCCAGGCCACCCAGACGTTGCCGTCACTGTCACATACCGTTACAGGTCTGCTGCTATCGAGATTACCCAGGTCCGAATTGACATTCCTGTTCCGCCCGAATGAACGCATCTCAGTTATGATGTGATATTCATACTGTTTCAATTCATTTCCGGCATAGTCGAAAGCTGTTATGGTAATAGTTACTTTCTGTTCGTTATCGAACATTTCATAAGACTGGAAAACAATTGTATAATCACGCTTCTTATTATTAACCGACTTAAGCACCTTTTGGCAATTACCATCCGGGGACTTCCCATCTTTATAAACAGTTTTACCGTTGACTTTAACCTCTACCGAATTGGCATTTACACTCTTGCCATCATCGGTAATATCAAAGCTTATCATGTTATTCAAAGGTACCTGCTCTGAATAGGGAGTTGGTAAACAGTTCGTAACAAAGGACGCCAGATCACCGACTGGCGCCTGTGCATAGGAACTGCTGTTAATAACAAAAAGGCTAATTAAAATCAGTGGTAAAATGATATGACGTTTCATTATGTTACCCTCCATTTAGGCTAAAACATTAGATCAGGATTCCCTCTTTTTCATCATGAGCACCCTGCTCACACCGAATTGTACAAACTTAATTATTACATTTAAGTTTGTGTCCTAAAAACACCCACTATGATTGAGATTATTCACAAAAAAAGCCTCAGTAGCAGTACTGATCTTAGCAATGAATCTACAACCACTCAAATTTACAATCGTTTAAAATTATAACCTTCACAAATACTATTTGTCAATGAAAACTTCTTCCTTTTATATTTTATCCTGTTCATATTTGGCTGATATTTTGCGGTCTTCTCATTGTTCAAACAGGCCAATCCAGCTCATAAATCAGGATTTTTTACACGATAAACAGCGGATGATATAATCGTTAATTTAGTTCGAATGAAAGATCCATCTCTTGCTTATTTCGCAAAAGTTGAACGTTTAACGAAGATTGTGACCGGGCTTTTTTAAGTATCTGAAAAACCTTTTGCTTATCGGTTAACACCTGTCCATTTACATTCTGAATAATATCACCATTCTTAAATCCAAAATACCCGGCCATACTCAAATCATCCAAACCTGTTATACACAATCCCTCTTGCTGTCCATTTATAACGTAAGGAGCTACTTCCATTTTTTCTAAAAAGACTTCTATTGGCGGAACTTGTGTTGCAAATGCTCTCTTATCTATTCCTCTCTCAAAGGGCGAAACAACTTTTACAGATTCAGTTAAATTTTGTTTTTGGGCTATAGCTGGTTCTTCGTTTTTATCAAAAGGCTCTAAAACTCCACATGCTATATGCAAGCTTAATACCTCATGATGCTCCCTGTATAAAACGAATACTTTGTTTCGCTCAATTCTTTCAATCTGTACCCCGCCAATAATATCTCCAGTCTTATAAATATCCTGTACCTTAGATTTCAAATTTTCAATCACAGCACAAGCAACTTCCTCATCTCCTGCGACTGTGGCAAGTAATCGAAATTGCGATTTAAGAATAGATATCGGAGCTTCAGTTTTTTCCCACTGCGGATTCTCCTTGGCCGGACTCAATTTTGAAGAGTCGAAAATATTCCGCTCCACAATAATCTTATGCTTGCCTGGCAACAAAGGATTCTCACAAGGGATAATTTCCACTTTTTCTTTAATAGGAATTGGATTGGCAAAGGTACTCATCCCTGCATAGTCACCAGGGATGAAACCAACTATGATATACACCAGAATTGCAATCAAAACCGCATTTATAAGCCAAAGCAATTTGCGTATTTCTAAAACGCCCTTCATTTTTTATTAAATCCCCAAGCTTGATAAATACACTATTCACCTCTTAGAATCCATTGACATAGGCTACAAGTGCCTTGAAAAAGCCTTAACAAACATTAGCTAAACCACCAAACAGAATACGCACTAATTGAGATTTAGCCTTAACATGAAACGCAAACAACCTGAGAAAAATGTTATAATCGGGATGATACTTCTCCAAAATACTCTGTGTAATATGGCGAATCTATTTGTTTATATTATAAAATTATCCTTATTGATACTAAACAAGGAGTCATTTTATCGGACTTCAAAAAAAAAGCAAGTGTTTTATGAGAATTTTTTACATGCTTGTAATAAAACAGGATCGCTTTTCATTTCATCTGTTTGTATTTTTTATCTAATCAATCAGCATTCTATTGCCGGATGCAATTTATGAGAAGGACATCACCAGCCTCCTTTTTCCTCCTTACCGCAGGGCCTATTCCATTTGTTAATGATAGAACCCGAACCAGCTGCCAATCGTATAATACTATAAGGGAGTGGTGCTACGCGGGCCGAGTTACCACATCTCCATCTCCTCTCTCGGCCCGCTCTTAAAATACATACCCCAATCTTTCACATTCAACGATACAGATAGTGTATTATTTAGCAAGAAAATCAACTTCCGACCCCATCCGCTGCGTACAGCCCATTTTAATTCACAAACTCAGCTTACCGGATATCATCCTTTTGCCAATCCAGATATAGGCTTGGCGGAATCTATATTCAGGAATTCCCTGCTTCATTTTTACTGTGCATTATTGATAAAATATATTCTGTAGTTCATTGATATATGTATATCTATTTTGAAAATCTTCGACAATTCAGGAAAGGTCGAAACAATGCAAGACACAATTGTCATTGAAAATGAGCCAATACCTGCAACAGATGATTTCACTTCCATTGGGCATAAACTTTTAATCGTAGTAATCGCGGTCAACTTGATAGTGCTAATAAGTATATTTCTGTGCGCATAGCACCGTCAACCTTCGCTATCGGCAATACATTTTATTTTCGGCAAGACCATAAACACCAGATTGTGAAATTTGGAGGGCTGCTTCTCAACGCAGAATTATTCCAACGTAACTACCACATAGATATAATCTATTAATGTTTTACTGCTAACAGTGTTGTTATTATTCTTAACTTCTAACTGGAGGTTATTTATTTTCTCATTGGTATCAACCAGGCTTGTTATATCCCATGAGTCAACAGCCTCATTAGATTCGCCTATATGCACCTCTGCTTTTATTGAAGCCAAAACAGCCCTCTTAAACGGCCAGCCTCTGCCTATGTCTATAGACCATTCTAATTTTCCCTGGGCAAATCGCTCTTCCTCGAAGTGTTCGACAAACACTACGACCGACCTTATTAGAGCATTTGGCGGAATAGCTATTTCTGAAAAAATATAAGATGTAAATGATCCGAAGTTGGTTTCCATCCATTTATTATCACCGGCCTGGACAAGGTTGACTTTGCCGTCTGCTAATAACGTTTTTCTGCTTCTTTGATTATAACCATTCAGTACCCCCAATTTAGTTACCTCGTATGGAGTCGGATTTACGGTGATAGTAAATGATTGGGTAGCTACTGCCGGGATACTGTTGCTATCTGTGACCTTCACAACTACCACCTCATTAGTCCCTCCCTGATCACTCGTAGGCTGCCACATTATCAATCCGGTTGCAGGATTTATAGTCATATTGGCAGGTTTGGTGGTTAAGGAGTATGTCAGCCTATCTCCCACATCCGGATCGATAGCGTCAACATCGTAGCTATATAATATATCAGCGGTAGCCGTAGTTACAGGCATAGAGGTAATCACCGGAGCCCCAGCCGAATAAGAGTCTTCTGTGGCGAAATGAGTCTCGGCGACATTATCGGATACCGCTGCAGCGACATCGTTCGCATCGACCTCTTCGACCACCGGTTCTACCCTGAGTCTTATTATACTGCCCGACTGGTCCCAGTCCTGTGGATTCTGCATATGGACGTGAAAACCGATTTGATAAATCTTATCCGCCGACACCGGAGTCTTCGCAATCACTGTCTTTTCCGTATCTGCAAGACCCAATATGACCGGCTCATAGGTACACAATCTACCCTTGTCCGTTGGCCCTATCACCGCACCGGCCACAATCCTTTGCTTCATATCCGGCTCACTTTGTCCGTTGACGGAAACCAGAGTCAACTTCAGAGCAAATATCTCATAATCGCGTATGTCGGCTCCCACCAAGTTGCCTCTTCCACCTTCACCGCTGGAGACTATATCCAGAGAACGACTATCAGGACTATTGCTCGGAAAATATATGTCGAATTCTACAGCCGGACCGGGCACAATCCTTTTTTCTGTCACATGAGCACCGCTTCTATACGCAATGTGCCAGTCCAGGAAAAGTAGTTGCTCCTCCGACAATGTCAAAATACGGCCGGCCGGAAACTCAACTGGCTCAACTTCTTCAATCGGCTTCTTTGAATACGCGGCACAACCCGCTGCGCAAAGACAAAAAGCCAGTACAAACATTAACAGTTTATTTCTCACTGACAATCTTCCAACTTCCAATTTCTATGATCTGGTGTTGTCCCAATAATCCCTTTTGCTGCTCATTACAAAAGAGAAATATTTTATCTTTCTCTTCCTGACACTTTACGAAGGGTCTTGAGAAACTTTTTTGGGACCTGATACCCCATACTCCGTGCCCTATCAATATCATCCCAGACTTTATCGTATTCTCCTTTGTTGTAGAATGAATTCGCACGGTCGTAGTATGCGGCAGCTAATCTTGGATTCGTCTCAATGGCCTTGGTAAAAGGCGTTTTCTGAGGTGCTTCGGATGCTGTTTGTTGAGACTCTTTTAGAACTTGAGGTTTCTCCTCGCGAATCATAATTTATCCCCTTTCACAAGAAAATAAACTTACTTTTCATCACTATACTATCCATCGGCGTCTTCAGGCGGACACTTTATCAGAACATGGGATTCAAAACGGCTATAAGCTTGGGGGCAAGAAAAATGGCGAGCGCTCCTCCACAAACGCTCGCCATATGAATTACAAGGCCTTTGTTTTCAAATATCTTATCGTCAGGAAATAACACTTCCTTAATTCGAGGTCAGAAAATAAATGATATTTCGGCACAAATCATCACACTCATGGTATTCCTCTTAAAATAGGGCACCTAAAAGGAATTCTATATCGAGGTGAAGACGGGAGCAAAACCATTTTTTCGGGCATATTCTCTGTTCATGTAGAACAATTGGCATTTCCATTAATTCCTTTTTGCCTTTTATTGTCATTGAAATATAGTATGATTCCTTTAAGGAGCAGCGCAGAGTGAACTTCTCTTTGTTTTCACCGGACTTCCTCCGCTAAAGGCGATTGCTGTTGTTCCAACAAATTTGGGAAATCACAAGGTTCTTATTGGAACAAGGAGATTGAAAGTAAGGTAAATGAGGAATTTTATCAGAGTTTGCAGGTGATACATCCGGTGTTTGTGTAATTGATACATTTGTTATAAAAGGAAACCGTTCCAGGTAAATTCAACAATACATATTAGCTTTCTTTGGAAAGGAATAATCGCAATGAAACAAATGACAAATTGTTCGATGTTTTTCTATGTGGTAACTCTGGCACTATTGACCAGCAGCATAATCATCTCCCAGGGAACCGCCCTTGGAGCAGCTGACACAATCGACCAAAATCGCATCAAATACATCTCTACGCTACTTCCTGAAAAGCCGGCAGGCTTTGGTTCGCCCATTTCTGACAGGAACGCATGGAAAAAACTGGCCGGAAATGATTCATTTCAGAAAATAATCCTCGACGCAGAAAAGCTTCTGCAACAACCTATTCCCGACCAGCCTGATGACCTGTTTCTGGACTTCTCCCGCACCGGCAACCGCACCCGCTGGCAGAGAGTCAG
>DAOUVA010000048.1 GCA_030667885.1 Phycisphaerae bacterium | reverse complement strand
CATCCCGATAAATGGTCCAAATCATTGGAAGTATTAAAACCTCCCAGAGTTAATCTTTACGCGGATGATAATGGTAATCCTACAGTTAGGATCGTATGGGGCGGGGCCTTTTTTCATTGGGGTGTTGAGATAGGTATGGAGGATATGATAATTCCTCCATCAGATTTCAATCAAATGGATGAATATTGGTTGTTGGTCGAACCCGGCGTTTATGTCTGGAATCGTGGGTAATAAATGTTGATGGCAAGAAATGGGTATGCCCTACTTTTTATCATTATCTTCTTTGAGTAAATCCGGTCGCCATTTTTTTGTTCGTTCGAGGGATTGCTGTTTGCGCCATTCGGCGATTTTTGCGTGGTTGCCGCTTAAGAGGATGTCGGGGACCTTCATATCGCGAAAGACCTCCGGCCTTGTATATTGAGGGTATTCCAAAAGGCCATCGCTGAATGAATCATCTTTGGAAGAATCTTCATCGCCGAGGGCGCCGGGCAATAATCTGACGACCGCATCGATGATTACCATAGCGGCCAATTCACCGCCGTTTAAGACATAATCTCCGATCGATATTTGCTCGGCGTCGAGGCCGATACGAATTCGCTCATCGAATCCTTCATATTTTCCTGCGATTAAAATGAGGCGTTTTTCGGAGCTTAGTTCGGCGGCTTTTTTCTGGTCAAATCTTTGTCCCTGAGGGGTAAGAAGGATGGTTCGGGCTTTGTCGGGCGAAAGTGTTTGGACGTGCTCGAAACAGTCGAAAAGCGGGCCCGGCATCATGACCATGCCCGGGCCGCCGCCATAAGGTTTATCATCAACCTTTCTGTAACTGTTAGCGGCGAAGTCCCTAATGTCGGTGAGGGCTATTTCGACCAGGGACGCCTCCTGTGCCCTGTTTAATATCGAGCAACTCAGGAGTGATTCAAACATCTCCGGAAAAAGTGTGAGAACATCGACGCGCATCGGCTCTTGGTCAAAAGCCCCACGTAAAATGTGGGGCTGTATATAATAGTATTTGATGAACGAAGTTTTTACTCTTCGGTTTTTTCTTCGTCGGCCTTGGTTTCGGTCTCTGCCTTTTCTTCCACAGACTTAACCTCAGGCTTTGCCTCGGGTTCAGGCTTTGCCTCGGGTTCAGGCTGTGCCTCGGGTTCAGGCTGTGCCTCGGGTTCAGGCTTTGCCTCGGGTTCAGGCTGTGCCTCGGGTTCAGGCTGTGCCTCGGGTTCAGGCTGTGCCTCGGGTTCAGGCTGTGCCTCGGGTTCAGGCTGTGCCTGGGCTTCTTCGGCGGCTTTTGCCTTCGCTTCGGCCTCTGCCTTGGCTTTTTCTTCTTCGGCCTTTGCTTTAGCTTCAGCCTCGACCTTGGCCTTGGCTTTTTCTTCTTCAGCCTTGACTTTAGCCTCGGCTTCTGCTTTGACTTTTGCCTCAGCATCAGCTTTTGCTTTTACCTCGGCTTCGGCTTTTGCTTTTACTTCAGCTTCGGCTTTTGCTTTTGCCTCAGTTTCAGCGTTTGCTTTTGCTTCAGCTTCTTTTTGGACGGCAATCTTTTGAGCCTTGTTGAACAGCTTGCCTTTGGCGCTGGCTATTGACCGGGCTTTTGCCTGTCGTACAGCTTTATCTTCGGCGTATTTATGTTGAATACCCTGTCGAAGCAGGATTTGAGAGACCGTATCTGAGGGTATTGCCCCTTTACTGAGCCAAAACTCTGCACGCTCCTTATTGAGGACAATCTGCTTGGACTGGTCTTTTTCAATCGGGTCGTAATGACCGAGCTTTTCGAGAATTCTGCCATCTCGCGGCGTGCGAGATTCGACCGCATTGATTCTAAAGAAGGGCCTGTGCCGCCTGCCAATCCTGGTCATTCTTAACTTTACTGCCATAATTTCTTCCTTTCGTTAATATATAATCAATTTCCGTGGTCTGAATCTGTGCAAATCACGGAACGCGTTAAAAATTTAAAAAATATGTAATTTAGCAATTTACAACATTTTCCCGGAAAATCCAAGTATCTTTTAGTGAAAATTTGCTTTATTTAGTTATGATGTTGATTTTTGGGGGTTTGGCGCCTTATTTGGGTATCGAAAGGCTTTTGCGACATAAGGCGTAACCGTTTATGAAGATCGCGAAGTTTGCCGGATCAATTTTGGCGTCGTCGGCGATTTTTAGCGTTTGTTCATCGGTCAGGCTGCCGGCGTTTTGTTTTTCAGTCGGGGTCATTATCGCCACCGCTTTTTTCAATTGTTCCAGTTCCTCGGGCGTGGGTGCGGCCAACATACCCAGCTCACTGCTGCCTTCCATGTCCTTGAATTGGTTTCGTATCAGTTTGCCGAATTCGTTACCGGAAAAGCGGGCAACTTTTACAAGGTATTGCTCAATTGACATCTTATTTTTTATCGTCATTTATTTTCCTGTTACTCTTACTCAAGTTCTATTTAGATGAGAACAACAAAGGCTTCGGTGTTACAACCAGGCCGGCCGGTCGCTGGCCTGTGCCTTTGCGATCGACGTCGCCGAGGTCTATACGTGCCTTTTCAGCCAGGGCGAAAAGACGCTTAACCACATCAGGATGCTGGTCCGCGACATTGTTTGTTTCAGCGATGTCGGCTTGAAGATTATACAAATTAAGGGGTGTATCGGGTGTCCCTTTTCCCCAGTTTCGTTTTTTCATCTTGAGTGGTATATGCAATTTCCATTTTCCGGAGCGTACGGCCTGCAATTGATCCATCTGGTAATAATAGAATACCTTATGCGGCGATTTTGCACCTCTTTTGCCTGTCATAAGCGGCCAGATGTTTTTACCGTCGATGATGCGGTCGGTTGGGGCTTTTGTGCCTGCCAGTTGTGCTAATGTCGGCATCAGATCCAGTGTCGAGGCTAATTCGTCGCAGGTTGTTCCGGCGGGGATTTTGCCCGGCCATCGCATAACGGCCGGCTCACGCATACCACCTTCGGCGGTACTGCCTTTGAATCCGGAAAGCGGAAGATTGCTTCCGCCCCATCGCTGAGCTGCGCCGTTGTCGGATGTGAAGACAATGAGAGTGCGGTCATCGATGTTCAGGTTCTTTAGCGTTTGGAGAATCTGCCCTGTGGAGAAGTCAATTTCTTCTACGCAGTCGCCGTAGCCGTCGTTGGCGGACTTGCCGCGGAAGTTATCGCTGGAATGGACGGGGTTGTGCGGCATTGTGTGCGGCAGGTAAACGAAGAATGGTTTATCCTTATTAGACGTGATAAATTTTATCACCTGCTCTGTGTATCGCTTTGTAATGGTGTTCTGTTTGACGGGGGCCTCGATGACTTTTTTGTTTTGCAGTAACGGCAGGGGGGGGCGGTTGGAGTTTTTTCTTTCGCCCATATCATTGCTGTAGGGGATACCGTAATAGTAATCGAAGCCCTGGCTGGTGGGCAGAAATTGCGGCTGGTCACCTAAATGCCACTTGCCAACACAAGCTGTGGCGTAGCCCCGTGACTTTAGCACTTCAGCTATAGTGATTTCATTCGGATTGAGTCCCTTTTTGCCTACGGGGAACAGGACGCACAGGTTGTCGCTGTCCTGATGCATGTTTACGCGGCGGGGATAGCAGCCTGTCATCAGGCTCGACCGGGACGGTGTGCATACGCCGCTGGTAACATAGAAACTCGTAAAACGCATTCCTTCATCAGCCATCCGGTCGATGTTCGGTGTACGATGTTTCTTCGAGCCGAAACAGCCGAGGTCGCCATAGCCCAGGTCGTCGCAGAAAATGATAATGAAGTTAGGTTTATCGGTCGGGCTGTTTGCACTTTGGACGAGTTTATCCGTGCAGCCGGCCAGTACAGCACCGAGGGCCGTTGCGCCGGCAATCTTTAGAAAGTTACGACGGTTTAAGCTTTTATTCATAATGGTTTTTTCCCATTAGCAAATTTCAAGAAACCAGAGGAATATATCCCTTGTTTTTGCAGGGGTGACAAACTTGTGCTGGAATGACAACTACACTTTACCGTTTCTTAATTTTTCCTCTTCGCCTTATGACTTTTTTTCTTTTTGAGCGCTGCTTTATTTTTTTTCCTCCGCTCATCATCTGGTTCAGAGCGCCCATATTGAAGCCGCCGGACAGCAGGCTCTTTAGGCCGCCGAAGCTGCCGCCGCTGATTGCTTTCATCATATCGCGGCTGCGTTTGAATGTCTTTACGAGGCTGGAGACGTCGTTAACCGCCACGCCGGCGCCTGCGGCGACACGTCTTCGTCTTGAGGAGTCTATAATATCCGGGTCGCGGCGTTCGGCAGGTGTCATCGAATAGACAATCGCTTCGGTTTGTTTGAGTTCGACACCGTCGAGGTCAACGTCTTTGAGCTGCCCGCCCATTCCGGGCATCATTTTCATCATATCTTTAATGCCGCCCATCTTTTTGACGGCCTGCATCTGCTTTAGGAAATCATCGAATCCGAAGCTGCCTTTTGCCATTTTCACTTGCAGCTTCTCGGCCTCTTTGACATCGAAATGTTCCTGGGCTTTTTCGACGAGCGTTACGACATCGCCCATACCGAGAATTCTGCTTGCCATGCGGTCGGGATGAAATTCTTCGAGCTTTTCGAGCTTTTCACCTATGCCGATGAACTTGATGGGCTTTCCGGTAACGGCTTTTACGCTCAGTGCCGCTCCGCCGCGTGCATCACCGTCGAGTTTCGTGAGGATTACTCCGTCCAGTTCGAGGCGTTCGTTAAACTCTTTGGCTGAAGTGACGGCGTCCTGGCCTGTCATAGCGTCGCAGACAAGATATATCTGGTGTGGGCTGACGGTCTTTGCGACGTTTGCGACTTCGGTCATCATTTCCTGATCGATGTGCAGCCGGCCTGCGGTGTCAATTATTACGACGTTGTGGTCGTGTTCTTTGGCATGCTTGAGGGAATTCTTGGCGACTTTTACGGCGTTTTTGCTGTCTTCGCTGTAAACATCAACGTCTATCTGTTGACCGAGGATAATCAACTGTTCGATAGCGGCCGGTCTCTGGAGGTCATCGGCCACTAAGAGCGGTTTTTTGCCCTTTGCGACGAGGTATTTTGCGAGTTTTGCCGCGGTGGTTGTCTTGCCGCAACCCTGCAGGCCGGCCAACATAATTACGGTAGGCCCGGGCGAGACGAAATAGATACGGGTATCGACAGGCCCCATCAATTTTGTCAGCTCATCACTGACGATTTTTACCATGACCTGGCCCGGATGAAGACTTTTTATTACATCGGCACCCATGGCTGCCTGTGTAACGTCTTTGCAGAACTGCTTTACGACGTTGTAGCTGACGTCCGCTTCGAGGAGGGCTTTGCGTACATCCCGCATAGCATCTGAGATGTTGGCTTCGGTAATCCGCCCCCGGCCTGCCAGCGACCGGAAAACGGAGTTAAATTTTTCAGTTAATGATTCAAACATATTTTAATGTTCTAAAAGAATCCCCCAGGTTATTGGGGGGCTAACCGTAAAGTCGAACTTTCGACAGCACGGCAAAGCGAGAATTATAAGGTTGCGTGGACGATTCTGCAAGAATAAAATATGCTAAGCTCTATGTTGAAGGATGTAAGGTTGGCTCAAAAAAACGGTTCACTGTGTTGAAAAGAGGGCATTTTATGCGGGTTGATTATGCCATATGTTAAGATGGGGTATTTGGGTGTAGTATAAAAATCAAGTATTTATACGTCGGAGCAAATAGCGGTAAGTCTATTTATAACAGGACATAACAAAGATACAGGATTTCGCAAAGTTAAAATAGGTAAGATTTATTGAAAGTTTATCGAAAAAATACTTGCATATCAGAGAATGCAAATGTAAACTTGTGTAGCTTATTTCGGGTTCATAATGTCGGGCTTCTGTAAAATACAGATGGGAGGAGAAGTCACTGCAATAATGAGCCAATAAGGAATTGTAATATCAGCACCTGGACGTATTTAGGAAGTGTTCAACGTTTTACGAAGGAGCATTAAGCTGAATAAGATTTATTTGTTTTCTGTTTCATAAGGCGTGTTTTGTAATAGGGAATGTCTATTCGAAACATTAAACTTCACTCGGAGGATTAATTATGTTGGTGACAAAGGTTGTAAGAGGTGTGCTCTGTCTGGTTGTATTACTTAGTATCTCGGCTATTAGCGCCGGTCCGGCTGAAGGTGAAGGTGTGATGACGGAAGAGGATACGCCGGTGTCTATCACTTTAATCGGTAATGACCCGGATGGTGATGTGCTGACTTATAATGTTGTAACAGGTCCGTCACATGGCCGTCTGAGCGGGACGGCACCGAAGCTGACATATACGCCCCAGCCGAATTTTAACGGGACGGACAGCTTTACCTTCGTTATTAACGATGCTACTGTGGACAGTGTTCCAGAGACCGTGATCATCGTAGTAACGGCGGTGAACGATGCGCCGACGGTTGATGATATCTGTGTAACCACGCAGGAGGATACGTTGGTATCGATTACCTTATCTGGTTGTGACCTTGATGGGGATACCTTGATTTACAGTGTTGTAAAGGGTCCATCTGAAGGCGATTTGAGCGGGACGGGGCCGAACCTGGCATATACACCAAGTGAAAATTTCAACGGGTCAGACAGCTTTACATTCAAGGTCAATGACGGGACAACGGACAGCGCCGAGGCAACTGTGTCAATCAAGTTAATCCCAGTCAACGACGCTCCGACAGCCAGTTATGCCGGTACGATGTTCAAGGAAAGCCCGCCGGTAGCCAGGGACAACAATGTGGAGACAGATGAGGACTCGTCGGTATCGATTACTCTGGCAGGCTCTGATGCCAACGAAGATGAGTTGACCTATGCTATTGTAACAAATCCCTCCCACGGGAAACTGAGCGGCACAGCGCCAAGCATCAGCTATACTCCGAATGCGGATTTCAGCGGCTCAGACAGCTTTACTTTCAAGGTCAACGATAAAACGGCGGACAGCAATGCCGCGACTGTTTCAATCACAGTAATGGCGGCCAACGATAAGCCGAACGCTCAGGATGACAAAGTAAGCACCAGGGAAGACTCGCCGATATCGGTAATTGATGTTCTGACGAATGATACGGACAAAGATGGCGATCCGCTCAGTGTGACTGCTGTTACTCAGGGCAGAAATGGTTCTGTTGCTATTAACACCGATAACACCCTGAGCTATACTCCCAATACAAACTTTTGCGGCAACGATTCTTTCACATATACCGTTTGTGACGGCAAAGACGGAACTGATAAAGCTACTGTGAATGTTAGGATTAAGGAGGTCAACGATACGCCGACTGCAAATAATGATAGTGTGAGTACTCAGGAGGACAAGCCGGTGTCGATTGGCTTGACGGGCAATGACCTTGACGGAGATTCGTTGAGCTACAGCGTTGTAAAAGGCCCGTCCCATGGGAGTTTGAGCGGGAAAGCACCCAAGTTGATATATACACCAAAGGCAAATTTCAGCGGGTCTGACAGCTTTACCTTCAAGACCAACGACAAGAAACTCAACAGTGCTGATGCGACCGTGTCAATCACGATTACGGCGGCCAATGACCCGCCGATGGCCTATAGTGACAGTGCAACAACGCAGGAAGATGAATCGATATCGATTACCTTGGCGGGCGGCGATGACGACGGGGATGTAATAACCTATCATGTCGTAACCGGGCCATCCCACGGGAGCTTAAAAGGGAAAGCTCCAAGGCTGATATATTCACCAAATGCGAATTTCAATGGCTCAGACAGCTTTACCTTCGAGACCCGCGACAAGAAGGCGGACAGCAAAACTGCAACCGTGTCAATTACTGTTAATGCCGTCAATGACCCCCCGACAACCAATAACAGCAGTGTAATTACACAGGAAGACAAACCTGTTTCGATTAGCTTAACGGGAAATGACCCTGATGGAGATTTACTCACCTACATTGTGGTAAAAGGGCCGGCTTGCGGCAGCTTGAAAGGGATAGCAGGGAAATCACCAAAGCTGAGCTATACGCCAAAGCTGAATTTCAGCGGTTCAGACAGCTTTACCTTCAAGGTCAGCGACAAGACGGCAGAAAGCGCCGTTGCAACGGTGCTAATAACAGTCAAGGCGATTAATGACAGGCCGACTGCCAGGGATGACAGTGCGACAACACTAGAGGATAAAAAAGTATCATCGATTGATGTGCTCACCAATGACAGCGACGTGGAAAATGACTCGCTAAAGGTGACATCTGTTACCCAGGGCAAGAACGGCTCGGTCAGCATTAACGACGATAACACGCTGAACTATACCCCCAACGAGAATTTTTACGGCGATGATGCTTTTACTTACACTATAAGTGATGGCAAAGGTGGAAGTGATGCAGCCGCTGTGAGGGTTAAAGTCGAGGCAGTCAATGATGCACCAAAATTTACTTCAGCACCAGTAACCAAAGCTACAGTGGGCAAGGAATATAATTATGATGTGAAAGCGACCGACCCGGATATATTGGATACGCTGGTTTATTCTTTAATCATCGAACCAATGGGTATGACCATAGATGCCGCAACTGGTTTGATAAAATGGACACCGGCCAGCACACAAGCGGGGGCTAATGAAGTAGCCGTAAGGGTTGCAGACGGCAGCAGTACTCCGGCTTCGAGTACCCAGCCGTTTACCATCACAGTTAGTCTGGCAAACATACCCGTGGAAGTTGCCCCTGACAGCAAAGCAGAAGGTCAGGCAGACATACCAGTGGAAGCTGTCCCGGACAACAAAACAGAAGAGTCGGCCGAAACCGGTAGGAAGATATTATCAGTAGCCGACAAAAGCATTGTTGTCCAGGCCAGTGACAACGATAGGCGGGAAACCGACTCTGGTTTATATACATCCTATGATTTTTCGAACGTATATATTCCCGAAGGGGCTAAAATATCATCTGTTGTCGTTTATGTGGAACACTTTGAGCAGGAAGAATTTCCTGAGGGCAAATTGCAATGGACAGCCGGCACAGGCTGGCCTAATAATCCGATGGCTTGGGCGTCAATAAATGCTCCTGTGTACTCAGGAGAGACAAATGAGTCAACTGATTTATGGGACGTTACAAGTTTTGTGGATACACCCGAAAAGGTAAATTCCCTTCAGTTCAGGGTTACAAACAATGATGATGTTGCCAAGAGAAAAACATCGGTAGATTATATCTATGCCGTCGTTGAATGGCACTAAGTTCTGTTCAAGTGGAATAAGGGGCCGGGTTATTTTAGAAAGTTTATAAACGACTTGCTCGGATGGTCCCATAATCTCCTGTTAAACATAGTTATTATTTACGACAAAAAGTGTTTTCAACACACCTGTTGGAATGGATGTATCCACATCAAAGAATGCCTGATGTCTATTCAAGAGAACATTGTATTTTAAGAAAATTGGATTTGGCATTCAGTCAAATATCGAGTATAATATATATAGAGCAAGCGTAATCGAGAGAGACAACAGGCGGGAAAGTCCGATATGATTTCAAAATTATGCGTCTGTATCTTTAATTATGATTTTAAGCGGTTGCTCGTATCATAGCGAACATAATACTACTCCTTTCTTCTATTTGGGGGGCTGGTCTCCACACGGTCAGCCCCAATTTTTTTGTTAATCACATCCATTTTGCTGCCAAATCTAACATTTCCATAGATTCCTTTCTACGGTCTTTGTATTATCAGGATTTAGAATGTCCCTTCGTGCCGAAAAGCCTTTTTTTGTTCATCTCAACAACTCGATTTTAACGTAAAAATCCGGAAATAATTGTGCGCCTAATTTCTGCAAGGTCCCAAAACTATTTTGTTTTTAATCAGGCAATGGGGTGTGGCGGGGAAAAGTAAGCAGTAAGAGAGTATTGCTGCTAAAAACTCTTGACTTTTTAGGGCAAATAGGATAAACTTATCTTTGTAATAAGTAGTTTCCGGGGGGTGATCAAAATCGAAATGGGGGGTACTCAAATTTCCTCAATTGAGCACCCAGGTTAAGTTGATTGATGTACCTGAATAAAGCCGATTCGGATGCCGGATTTGTTTTAACAGGCGGTCAGTTGCAAAAAGCGAAGAATATACAAATGTCAATATAGCAGGGCCGGTATGGTGGGGCTCTGTGAAATGAATCGCTGCTGTGGGTAGTTTACAGCAAAGAGATGTGAGAAGAGATTTAATTTGGGGGGAGAAATGATGAAGTTGTTAAAGCTGTCAGTGGTTTTCTTTGCGGCGGTTGTTATGATTTTGCCGTCTGCAACAAAAGCCACCCCTCTTGGCACTGTGGATATAGCCAAAACGGGTAATGGGGCCAGTGACATAATAGATGTTTGGGCTGCCGGCTACGAGGGCCTTCCCTCATATGCCGGAGTTTATATGCTCGATAAGACCTACGGCACGAATGAAGGAAAAATATGGTCCGACGGGCCGATCGGCGCCTACTGTATCGAATGGGCGGAACTGACGTCAAGTAATACATTAACATACGATGTAATTATGCCGGCGGAAGGGCCTGTTCCGACAACTCTTTTAGGAGGTCCAATGGGCACCTCCAAGGCCAAATATCTGCAGGAACTATGGGGCAGGTACTTCGATCCGTCCTGGGTTGGCAGCGGCTCATTTACTTACGCGCAGAACACCAAGGCCGCAGCTTTCGGTGCGGCCGTATGGGAGATTGTACACGAGGATCTTCCAACGTCTTCGTTAGGGTGGGATGTGACAGTGGATGGCACTGCTGGAATTCGTGGTTTCCGTGCCGAATATCTTGATTCTGTTGCGGCCAATAATATGCTGCACTCTCTGGATGGCACCGGACCGAGGGCCGACCTGCGAGTCTTTTCTTATAATGGACAGCAGGACTATATTACAGCGGTACCGGAACCGGCGACAATTGCTTTGCTCGGCTTAGGGGGAGTATTCAGTCTGCTCCGGCGGAAAAAGAGCCGAACATAAGCGAAATCAAAATGGGGGATTAAACAGGCCTATTGAAGGGCCTGCAACCAGCTAAAATATTTTGGGGGAAAAAAGATTCATATCAACCAGTTAATAAGACTAACCAGAAGTGAAAAGTCGGCTGCAGCACTGGCCGGCAGAAAGGAGGGGGGGACCTTTAAGAGACATATAGCTGCTGAATAAATAGAGTAATGCGAATTCAACGGACTTAAGAAAACTACTCGGGATGTTGCGGGTAATCCGCAGCACAAAAACAAAACGGATAGAAATTAAATATATACAGTTAGTATTGAGGGGACAAAAAATGAAAAGGTTAGTAATAGTAATTTTCACATTGCTGGTTTGTGCCGGGGCGCCGGCGCTCGCAACGCCGGCAATTGAATTCAGCCCTGATTCGAGCACGGGCGGAAGCTGGGAATATGATGGAGCCAGTACGCTGAGCTTTAATCAGAATATTACCGTCGATGCGGGAATGGGCAGTAACGCCGATGCTCTGACCGGCTCTTTGGTTTATATTCCCACTCTTGTATTAAGCGGCAGCGGAAGTTATTACGATGTGAAACCAATAGGCAGCCCGACCATTATGATTACCAATGCAGATAAGACCGCGCTTTACATGACGGCCACCCTTGGTTCAGGGGACCTGCAAACTATCGGTACGGTAGCAGGGAGTTATACTGCTTTTACGACAGATATTACTGATATCGTAATAACCGATGCCGGCAAGGCGATTGGCTCAGCCGCGTTGAACAGCATTCTTTATACGCAGACTCAGGGGCTTGATTTTGAGCTTTCCCTGCAGGGCGGCAGCGGGACTAACTATCGCAGCTTTGCCGAGATGCTGGCCGGCGGTTATGCCGGAGGCAATGGTTTCAGTGGCGCGATGTCGATTCCAGAGCCGGCAACAATTGCTCTGCTCGGTTTTGGTTCTTTGGCTTTATTAAGAAAACGCAGGAAATAAGAAAGTACGTCTTTTACCTACTCCTTGGGCTGTGATTGTTTGATTCGCAGCCCATTTATCTTGTAGGAGGCGGGCAGAGGGTGCCGAAAAAACTTTTTGCCATAGGCCGATAAAAAGTTCTGCTGTCTGCATAAGCACGCTATAACGGGTTTTAAGGGGGCATTCTGCGGTTTTATACTGGCGAAAAAACAGCTTTTATAGTATAATAAACGCAATAATTCGGATGGAGGTGAGATATGAAAATAATGTTTGGATTTCTTTGGAAGCGTTTGCGTACATTGTGGCTATCAAACGAGTCTGTGGCGCCCGGGATTGACTCCCATAAATGGGAGAGCAAAATCGAAATATATAGAAGTTTCAGGCATTATTAAGTTGTCCTATTCACAGAGTTGAGGTTTTCCAGGCAACACTGTTTTTGTATACAGGCAAATCTTCTTATCCCAATTCTAAACTTTGTGGACGTACGGTTTTTCTCGAAACAAAATGGCTGGTATTACATATCCCAGTCTTTGGAGTCTTTTACGAATTTATTTTGCAGGACGAGGCCTATTAATGTCGGGGCCATCAGGAGAGTGGGCAGAAACCATTTTTTAGTAAATACTATTTCTTCCAATCGAGTTGATGTTGCCGGATGCATATATAGAATAGCCAGTGAGCCCACCATAATTAAACTTGCGCCGCTGAGGCTTGAAAAGAGAATGACGGCGACCTTGAAAATGATGAATGAAATCATGCCGCCGCCAACCATGCCGATAAGCGCCCCGGCCCAGATGTATTTTTCGGGCAATCCGGAAGCATACCATATACTGGAGGTGAGTATTCCGCCTGCTACTGCCCCTAATGCGCTTACAGCCCATCGCATCAGAGGTATCGAAAGAATCGCAAGCACACCCATGCCTACCAGTCCCCCGGCAAGCTGATTGTTCAGGCCGACGATTTTGTTGGTTATTGATACACCCAGGAACATGCCCAGTAGGGCGAAGCAGATTACGACTAATATTTTGAAGACACGCCAGCCGTACATAAGACAGACCACGCCGAAAGATATGAAAGTGACGGCTTCGACCCGATCGAGAGTAGTTATATAATTCCAAAAGGACTCCATTGGGACTACAGCTTCTTCGGCGGCGCCTGAGGAAGCAGTTTCAACCGCCTGTGCGAGGATAGTAACGCAATCCATTATTTGTTTCTCCTTAAAACTTCTTTTAAGTCGGACTATTTTTCGAATATTGTCCGGTTATGTCGCCCACCATCTTTTTTTTGCCTGTTTGGGTTTTTGTGTATTTCCGCCCGTTTGACTTTTGACAGTAGGGGATGTTTTTGGTTGTTTGCAAAGTAACAATTGTTCAGTGGTTCCGAAAGCCATCATTGCCGCAAATACGGCGACATAGAATGATGACCTGCTGCTGATGATACTGACAGGCATTGAACCTTTATTCAACAACAGCAGAATCATACCGGCGAAGATTAGCACTGTTCCCAGAGCTGAACAGCATAAAGCCGAGGCTAATTGCCAAAGCGAAAATCCCGCCACTATACAAATCAGTATCAACAACATTATTATCGCCCAGTTATACAGAGGCATTCGTAAACAAGCATTTTTTATCTTTTGACCGGCGTCAATTATACAGGCTTTCATTTTTTCCGCACTTTCGCCAACACCGAGAGCTACATCCTGAGCTGATATTTCGCCATGACTTATCACAGTTGCCTGTTGTGAATTTTCAATATAGTGCCCTGCTAAAACGACAAGGGCGAACGCAACCGCCAATGCGGCTGTAAGTATTGTAATAAATATCCTTTCAAACAGCATTGCGAGTGCTGCAGCTAACGCCGCCGTGAACGCTGCCGAGATGATATTTTGGCCGATTGCGAAAAAGCCACAAATACCCCCGGTAATTGCTCCTGCGACAGCAACTAAAATTTTTCTAAAGCCCAATCCGCCGAGCCAAATAAATAGCCCGGCTATAACACAAACAAGCCCTGGCCCGACCAACACTACAGGGCTGAGCCGCACTGTTCCGCCAAGGGCGTATTCTAAATCTTGTAAAATTTCAAGCATAGCGCTCTTACAAGCAAGCTAAGCGAACTTATCGCCTGATCCCGTGAAAACGGGGATTCGTTTATTTCTTATTTAT
>DAOUVA010000181.1 GCA_030667885.1 Phycisphaerae bacterium | reverse complement strand
TTTCCGACATGACCATAACTGTTCCAAGGTCTCATACTTTGGAAACAAGTCAAATACTTATGGACACGGACGCCCACAGATTCAGTGATCTGCCGTCAGAAGTAAGGGAAGGGATGTTTAAGTTCGACCCCCTGGTTCGTAAAATCTGCGTCGAGATGTCACCGCCTACCGTTCACGACCACACGGCAGACCAAGAGCGTCTGTACCTGGCTATACGCGAACAGATTGATGCTCCTATAATGCAGGCCGGTTTCCGTCTCCTTCAAAAACTATCCAGATTGCTGCAAAGCAGCGACTATAAGGCTACCGTAACGGTAGGTCGTCGGGGAGAAACAACTGAGGTTATTGAAGTCGAGCCGGGCAATCAATGCGAAAGAAACTTTGCCCTTGCTGTTGACCTGGGCACGACAACCGTTGTGGCCCACCTTGTTGACCTGAAAAAAGGCATCACAATAGATACCGAAGCAACATACAACAGCCAGATAAACTTCGGCGAAGATTATATTCGCCGAATCATTTACGCAGAAGAAAACGATGCCTTTGATGAAATGCAAAACCGCATCGTTAATGATGTCAACAATCTAATTGTAACACTGGCTTCGAGACAGAAAGTTGATTTACAGGACGTGAACGCAATCGTTTATGCCGGCAACACTGCGATGGTGCATTTTTTGCTGAATCTTGATCCAACTCGAATCCGCAGGGAGCCTTATATCGCTTCGGCCGGCTTTGTGCCGCCAATTAGAGCTGCAGAAGCAGGGATCCAAATCAACAAACGAGGCCTGTTATACTGCCTGCCCAGTGTGGCCGCCTATGTCGGCAGCGATATAGTAGCGGGCGTTCTAACAACGCGAATCTTTACCCAGAAAGGCATCTCTCTTTTTATCGACATAGGAACAAACGGTGAAGTGGTTCTTGGTAATAAAGAATGGCTCACCTGCGCCTCAAGCTCGGCAGGTCCTGCTTTCGAAGGAAGCGGAGTTAAACACGGGATGAGGGCGGGAGCCGGCGCTATAGAAAAATTAACTATTCTCGACGATGGTTCCATAGAGTTTAAGACAATCGGCAATACACATCCGGTCGGTATCTGCGGATCAGGGCTTCTGGATACACTTGCCGAATTATTTACCAAAGGAATAATAGATCGAACAGGACGATTCAAAGACAACGGCCAACCAAGGTTAACCGAAGGCGATGAGGGCTGGCAGTTCCAAATATCCGCCGCAGATAACGAACACCATGAAATAGTAATTACACAGGCGGACATCAACAATCTGATACGTTCCAAAGCCGGCGTTTTTGCCTCCATCAAAGTGCTTATGGAAGCGACTCAAACAACCTTCGATGACCTGGAGGCGGTCTATTTAGCCGGTGGATTCGGAAACTTTCTGAATATTCAGCAGGCAGTTAATATTGGTATGCTGCCGGATATGCCGTTAGAGAAAATGCATTTTGTGGGCAACACATCCATCGCGGGTGCGAAGACGGTCATGTTAAGCCGCAAGGCCCTTGAAACAGCAGAAAAAATCGCCGAAGGTATGACATATTTTGATTTGATGAGTCATCCGGGCTATATGGATGAATTTACGAGAGCTAATTTCTTACCGCACACGGATTTATCATTGTTTCCATCGGTATCAACAGTTAAGTGTGAAACGTAAAGTTAAAACGATTTAAGAGACAAAAAAATGGCAATAACAATTGCATTAAGTGGAAAAGGCGGCTCAGGTAAAACGACATTAGCTGCTATGATTACAAGGCTCCTGACCGAGCAGGCCGACAGAAAGAGTGTAATAGTGGTTGATGCTGACCCGAATGCCTGCCTTGGCCTGACATTAGGAGTTGAGCCGGAAATAACCGTTGCGGACATCCGTGAAGAGACACGGGCTAAAGGAGCCAGTAATACCGGTATGGACAAAATACGTTCGGTTGAATATGGAATACAGCAGGCGATTACTGAGGCTAAAGGTTTCGACTTACTTACCATGGGCAGGCCGGAAGGTCCAAGCTGTTACTGCGCGGTAAATAATATGCTTCGTAAATTCATGGACCAGCTTGGTTCGCAGTATGATTTTGTGATTATTGACAATGAGGCGGGAATGGAGCATCTTTCCCGTCGAACCACCAATAATGTTGACGTTCTTTTCATAGTAGCAGAACCAAACAACATCGGCTGCCTTACAGCTCAGAGGATTTCGGAGCTTTCCAGAAAGTTGCCAATCGACGTTAAGCGAAAAGGCATTATATGGAACAGGGCCGAGAATGATAAAGAAATAGACGGCATAGACAACTTCGGACATATACCTTATGATAAGTCAGTTTTTGATGCCTCAATGCAGGACAAAACTGTCTTTGATCTTGCAAATGACAGCCCAGCCTTTTCGGCGGCGAGGAAAATATTCGAAGATATACTTGTGTAGAGCTCGTAGGCAACGAACTCAACACTATAAACGATGAACTCTTATTGGAGGTCTTAAAATGCCAGTCCCTGAAATTGCAGAGAGTTTTAGCGGCTCAGTTAATCGCCTCACGCTTGGCGCAACCAAAGAAGACGGCGGTACTCGAACCTCAACGGTAACCATAGGTGGAGCGAGTAATGTCGTTTATGGCGGCTCTTTGGCTGATGCCGGTGAAAAACCAGTTATTGCCATGGATGTTCTGGACAGTAAGCCCGAGGATTGGCCCGACGTATTGCTCGAACCTTATAAAGACGTGCTGGACAGCCCGGGTGACTGGGCTAAAAAGTGCGTAGAAGAGTTTGGAGCAGAATTAATTTGTGTAAAATTCGAAGGCATTCATCCGGATAAGGGAGATAAAGACGCCGCCCACGCCATCAAGGTTACCGAGGAAGTCTTACAAGCAGTCGGTGTACCTCTTGTGCTCTGGGGCTGTGGAAATGACGAAAAAGACAACCAGGTCATGCCAAAAGTAAGCGGCGCGGCAAAAGGAGAAAAGTGCTTAATCGGAGCCGTCACAGAGGACAATTACAAGTCACTGACCGCTATTGCTTTAGCTGATGGCCATTATCTCATCACTCAGGCTCCTCTTGATATAAACATCGCCAAGCAGATCAATATCTTAGCTTCTGATATGGGCTTCCCTCTGGAACGAATAGTAACATTCCAGTCCACAGGAGCGCTGGGATATGGAATAGAATATGCCTATTCGATTCAGGAACGTCAGCGTATCGCCGCCCTATCCGGCGACAAGATGATGGCTATGCCGGTAATCTGTGACGTCGGGTATGAATCATGGCGGGCTAAAGAAGCCAAGATAACCGACACACCAGAATGGGGACCACCAGAGGATCGGGGACCGGCTTGGGAGATAGCAACTGCCGTCTGCCTGCTGCAGGCCGGTGTTGATATAATTCGGATTCGCCATCCCAGAGCCGCCGCTACAGTCAATGATTTCATTAATCAGGTCAGGCAACAATAAAAAAATATATGGGCAGCTACGCAGCAAAAGCCCATATAGGGAAAGGAAAAACATACAATGATATTAATCGCAGAACGAATAAATGGGATGTTCCTCGATGTCAAACAGGCTATCGCAGATAAAAATAAGAAAGTCATTCAGGACTTAGCCAAAAACCAGACGGAGGCCGGAGCTTCATATCTGGATGTGAACGTAGGTACCGCTGCTGCCGACCAGGAAGGAACGATTCAGTGGCTGGTCGAGACCATTCAGGAAACCTGCTCTACGCCTCTGTGTCTCGATTCCCAGAAGCCTGATGTTATTGCCGCAGGATTAAAGGTCATTAACGCCGAGAACGGTGTCCTGCTTAACTCAACTCCTTTGAATAAGAAAAGTGACGAAGAAGTCTTCGATAAATATGTAGAAATGGCAAACCAGGCAGGCCCGAAAGCTAATATTATAGCTCTTACTATGGACAAGAACGGCGTCCCCCAGGATACCGATACTCGCGTAGCCATAGCCGCCGAAATCGTATCAAAGGCAATGGAAAAAGGTTTTGATACCCAGCGGCTATTCATAGACACCATTGTTTTGCCTGTAAAAGTACCGAACGCCCAGTCCCAACCCGGCAATATCTTAGCTGCGATGGACCAGATAAAATATCTTTCGGATCCGCCCCCGCACATGACAATTGGACTGTCAAATCTTTCTCAGGGAGCATCGGAAAGAAGCCTGATAAACCGGGTATTTCTTGCTATGGCAATTTCTCGCGGTCTGGACTCAGCTATTGCCGACGTATTCGACCAGGCTCTGATGAATGTTGTAGCTACGTCTGATTTGCTGATGGATAAGCAAATATATTCAGACTCATTCCTGAAGGTCTATAGCTCGGCAAATAAAGGTTAATTTGGCATATAAAAGTAACACAGCCGGGCGAGGCCGCAAATACTTAAATAGCATAATAGTGCAAAATAAAAGCATTACGCTTATAACTGCTTCGGCAGTTTTCGAGGATAATATGAAACCCCTGCAAAAGGCCCTGTCTTCACAGGGCTGAGCATAAAAGTGTAAGAGACTTAACCAATATTACAATATACGAGGAAAGACCTATGAAGCTTGACGCAACAAAAATGAAAGACTGGCAGATTGCAGAAGCTGCCGAAGAAGGGATGAAACCTGTTAGCCAACTGGCCCAGGAGATGGGATTGAAGGAAAGTGAGCTTATTCCTATGGGACGCCAGCTGGCTAAAGTCGATTACCAACAAGCCCTTACCCGCCTAAAGGGCACACCTACAGCAAAGTATATTGACGTTACAGCCATCACACCGACGCCTCTGGGTGAAGGCAAAACAACCACAGCGATTGGTATTATAGAAGGCCTCGGAAAACTGAAAAAACGCGTCGTCGGTGCAATCCGGCAGCCCAGCGGCGGCCCTACCTTCAACATCAAAGGTTCAGCCGCCGGTGGAGGTCTGGCACAGTGCATTCCACTGACGCCCTTCTCTATCCGCCTTACGGGTGATATCGACTGCATTACAAACGCACACAATCTGGCTATGGTCGCCCTGACCTCACGTATGCAGCACGAACGCAATTATGACGATGCCCGCCTGGCTAAAAGTAATCTGAAGCGATTAGATATTGACCCTGAACGTGTACAAATGAAATGGGCAATGGACTTCTGTGCTCAGGCACTGCGCGATATCAGGATAGGACGAGGCGGAAAAATGGACGGCTTCGAGATGGATTCCGGTTTTCAAATTACCGTCTCCAGTGAAATCATGGCAATACTCGCCATTGCCAAAGACTTAAAAGACCTGCGGGAGCGTATGGCTAAAATTGTCGTAGCCTATGATAAAAAGGGCAACGAAGTTACCGCTGCCGACCTTGAGGTTGATGGCGCCATGACCGCCTGGATGGCCGATGCGATAAATCCGAACCTGCTCCAGACCATTGAAGGCCAGCCTGTATTTGTTCATGCCGGCCCATTTGCAAACATTGCCATCGGCCAAAGCTCGGTTATCGCAGACAGGATAGGAACAAAACTGGGCGATTATCTTGTAACCGAGAGCGGCTTCGGTGCCGATATTGGCTTCGAGAAATTCTGGAACTTGAAGTGCCGCATGTCAGGCCTGACACCCGATGCGGTTGTTGTTGTGGCAACTATTCGCGCTCTCAAGATGCACGGTGGAGGACCTGCGGTGAAACCAGGCATACCACTAAGCGCCGAATACACCAGTGAAAATCTCGGACTGGTCGAAAAAGGCTGTGAAAACCTGATCGCCCACATCGAAACAGTAAAGAAAAGTGGCGTTCGCCCTGTCGTTTGCGTAAACAGCTTCTACACCGATACCAAGGCCGAAATTGCCCTGGTAAGAAAAATAGCCGAGCAAAACGGAGCTTTAGCTGCGGTTTCCGAACACTGGCTCAAAGGCGGCGATGGTTCAATCGAAATTGCTGAAGCAGTTATGGAGGCATGTAGTGAACCTAATAACTTCAAGTTCCTATATGAGCTGGAGACTCCACTTAGAAAACGTATTGAACTAATCGCCAAAGAAGTCTATGGAGCGAGCGGTGTAACTTACAGTGACGAGGCACTGGCAAAAGCCAAAGCCATGGAAGCCGACCCAACCTGCAAAACGTTAGGTACCTGTATGGTTAAGACGCATCTTAGCTTATCGCACGACCCGGACTTAAAGAACAGACCCACCGGCTGGGAACTTCCAATTCGTGATATCCTTGTTTATAAAGGAGCAGGCTTCATCGTGCCGGTATCCGGAACGATCAAGCTGATGCCCGGCACGGCATCGAATCCGGCTTACCGCAATATCGATGTGGATGTAAAAACCGGTAAGGTTCAAGGATTGTTCTAAACAAAATCTAAACATAAACAACATTGTCGGATTCTTAGGAGTGACCGATGACAGCACAAATTATAGATGGCAAACAAGTGGCCGCCGATATGCGGGTGGAATTGAAGGAACAAGTAGCCAAACTAAAAGAAAAGGGCATCGTTCCCGGGCTTGGAGTTATCCTGGTGGGTGAAGACCCCGCTTCAAAATCCTATGTTACCGCTAAAGAACGCGCCTGCGAAGATATTGGAATTTATTCCGACAATAACCGCCTGCCTGCCGAAACATCACAGGAAGAATTGATGGCACTGGTTGAGAAGATGAACAAGGACCCGAAAATCAATGGCATTCTTGTCCAGTTACCCTTACCGAAGGGTCTTAATGAGGCTGAAGTACTGCTTGCAATTGACCCTGTCAAAGATGTTGATGGATTTCATCCTGTGAATGTCGGCAAAATGGTGGTAGGTGAAAAGGCATTTTTGCCCTGTACGCCGCACGGCGTTATCCAGCTATTGAAACGCAGCGGCGTCACTATTGAGGGGTCTGAGGTGGTAATTGTCGGACGAAGCAACATAGTCGGCAAGCCCTTGGCAAATATGCTTATCCAGAAAAAGCCCAACGCCAATGCAACCGTAACCGTCTGCCATACCCGCACCAAAGACCTTGCTTATCATACAAAGCGGGCGGATATTGTCATCGCTGCAGCCGGTCGCCCAAATACCGTTACGGCCGATATGATTAAAGAAGGCGTGGTGGTAATTGATGTTGGAGTCAATCGCGTCGAGGATGCAACAAAGAAAAGGGGCTATCGTCTTGTCGGCGATGTGGATTTCGAGGCCGTAAAGGAAAAGGCCTCATTCATTACCCCCGTCCCGGGCGGTGTAGGTCCAATGACAATAACTATGCTGCTTTACAATACAGTGGAATCTGCCAAAAAAGCTGCAGGTATTGAAGTCGAATAATAAACGCAGAAAGCAAAAATAACTGAATATATAGAGGCCCGTCTTGCAGTCTGTTTCATCTGCTGTTAAAAGTGCTATAGAGAGTCTCTTTCAGGAAAATTTAAAATATTCCCCAAAATACTTTTCGATCAAATTGTTTTTGGGGGGCCTTTTTTAATAAATATCTCCGATTATATGACAATATATTCTCATATTCGATAATTTCTGTCCGATGCACTTGACAATATTCCACCTTAGCATATAATGCTTGGTTTCACTTCAATGGGTTTATCATGCTTCGATAATTCTATAAGGAAAAATATTAATGAAGAAAAGAATTTTGTTAACTATCGTGCTATTTTTACTTGCAGCAAATATGGCACAGGCAGAAGAGGACAAGCTGGGTGTTACCCTTGATCTGTCCTATTGGAGTAAATGGCTGTCAAAGGGTTTCTATGGTTATGGCGGACATGGCGGACTTTTCAAAACCATCGATCTGGATTTGTACGGCACAGGTTTTGGTTTGAAAGTTACACACCGCAATTCCACCTCAAGCGGTTACGTTGATCGTCAGAGGTTCGATTACAGGCCATATTACAAAAGTACATTATTTAAAGATGAAACTTATTCCACTAATTATAACCTCAGCGTTGGATACGAACACTATACTGGCCTAGACCGACATAAAGCTCCCACTACTTTCGAATGGATATTTGCCTTTTCCTGGCCCAATATTATCCCAAATGGTATCGTCCCTAAATATCAGGCTCATTATGAATATCACGCGGGCAGTGGCGATACTTTTCACTATATTACAGGCTGGGTGCATCGTTT
>DAOUVA010000073.1 GCA_030667885.1 Phycisphaerae bacterium | reverse complement strand
TATGGCGGATGTCAGCTTGTTATATGATGCGATAAGCGCAGGCCTTCGTGACGCAGACCCCAATTTCATGGTTGTTGATACAAATGACCTGGCCGCCCAGTTAGCGGTCAATATAATTGACCATCGTGATTATGATACAGACGTAACTTATTTGCCGATTGGGTCCGAGACGTATTACGGATTCGAGGCTCAGCCGTTTATAAGTGAGATAGCATTCAGTATCAGCGGAACAGGTGCAGATGATTCGGCGAACAATGAATTTGCGATTGAGCTTTATAATCCATTTGATGTAGATATCCCTTTAGGCAATTTCCGGCTGGAGCTTCGCCGACCAAATGGTGATGTCGTGGCTACAATAAATCTGGCCGGCTACGGCATCTCGGATGGAAGTCGATTTGTTGTAACCAACGGCTCTGCTGCTTCGAGCGGCTTTGGTGTTAACAGTTTAATGGGAACCGGCAGGGGTAAAGAAGACTCCAATCTTGTAATGGCGACATATCGTTCTGTGGGTACGGATCCGCCAACGTACGCCTTAGATGAAAGATATGACATTTATCTTCTCAGGGCAACTTCAACAGAAGACATTTATCTTGACAAACAGCAAACCCAGGATGAGTGGTTTAACTGGGACACCGTTAAAGGGACGAGACAGTCTTATTGCAAGCCCGAAGATAATTGGAATGTGGTATATCAGGATTTTCAGCCTGCAACCGAGACACTGGGCGGAGCAAATGGAACAGGAGGAGATCGAAAGAACTACAACCTTGTTAATTCTGTTGGTCCTTTTGTTACCATAGGTGATATAACAAGGGTCCTTAAGCTGGGACCCAGCGCCGACCCCTGCGATATGATTGGCATGAAACTTTCGTCCGAGCCCGGCGA
Organism: Phycisphaerae bacterium; assembly: GCA_030667885.1. Lineage (GTDB taxonomy): Bacteria > Planctomycetota > Phycisphaerae > Sedimentisphaerales > Anaerobacaceae > NIOZ-UU13. Next base: position 10,749 of record DAOUVA010000073.1, on the reverse strand, counting down.
AGAGGACGTCCGAGTAGATTTGCGGAATCCGGCCTTTGTGAATATTTTCCAGTATCTGACAGTCATCGACCCTGCATCCCATGGCCACGGAACGAATGAAACGAGAATAAAAGGCCGGGTAAATATCAATACCGCTCCATCATTTGTGATAGAGCAACTGCCATGGATGCATGCTGCAATCGCCCAGGAAATAGTTTCATATCGAGATACAACAGCCAAAGGTTTTGAAAGTACCGCCGAATTGATGCAGGTTCCCCTGATGGACTATTACGCATATGATCCTTCGCATAGACTTATCGACCTGGACCAATTTCCAGACCTTACACCGAGCGACGGAGCAGTGAGCGATTTCGAAGAGAGAGATGTGATTTTCTCGCGGATTAGCAATCTCGTTACCGTACGAAGCGATGTTTTTACCGCTTATATTCTCGTTCGCATCGGCGTCGATGGTCCACAAAGAAGAGTAATAGCCATACTCGACAGAAGCCAGGTCAACTCTACCGACGATAGAGTGAAAATCGTTGCGTTACACCCGGTTCCCGACCCCAGATGATTGCGATGCTAAGACTTTAGAAGCTCTAAAATCTCAGGATGCACTTTTTCGTTGGCTACTATCATTGGAAATTGCTGAGTTTCATAGTTTTCCAAATCGACAGGATAGATTTTTTTCCCCTGCCAATCCGTAATGACAGCACCGGCGGCCTCAGCGATCAGGGTTCCTGCTGCAATATCCCACAGCTTCGGGTCAGATGCAATAGTGCCTACAAGCCCGCCATTTGCCACGTATGCCAACTGCAGAGCGGTTGTTCCTAAATTTCGGAATCTTGTCCGTTTCATAATTTCGCACGTCCAGGAAGGCACACCATTATCATAATGACTATCGAGACCAACGCTTGAAAATTTGTCCATCTCTGCCACGCCTGTAGTTATTCTCCTGTTGTTCAACTGTGCGTCACCGCCTTTGACAGCAGTATACATTGAGTCGGTAGCCGGCTCGAAAATCACTCCGACAATCGGCTCTCCTTCATAGAGTACAGCAATACTAACGGTAAATAAAAGCATATGGTGAGCAAAATTGTTTGTTCCGTCAATAGGGTCGATAACCCACCAGAACTGTTTGTCACCTCGTGGGGACTGCTTGAATATTTTACCCTGTTCGCCCTCCTCAGCGATAAAACCATGATCGGGATAGTTCTCCTTGATCCTGTCGATGATTATTTGCTGGCATCGGGCATCGGCCTGGGTTACCAGTTCGATGGAGTTCTTAATTGATGTTTTGATGAAATTGATTTCTTCCATCGCACACTGTCCGGCCAGGCGCGCCGAGACGATAGCTGTCTCCAGCATTCTGCTTAAATCTCTCTGCTCTAATGGCATATTCGTATCCCGTATTTCAATAGTCTGTTATTTATTCTCTGCTTTTGAAGTCCGACTCTGAGCTTGACTTTATCATTATATTACCCTATTTTAGCATAATTATGCAAACAAACCAACAGGTAAATAAAATGAAAATTTTCAGCCCGGCATCGTCCCGCCAGCGGTGGACAGCATTGATTATATGCCTGGCAGTGGTTAGTTTCTTCGTTTTTTTTGCATTGGCGGGAGATTATAACATCGACATGGGACGGTGGCTTGGTTATTGCGGTTTCAAGCAAAAACACGGGCTGCCTTGTCCAACGTGCGGGATAACAACTGCAACACTTGCCTTCTCCCAGGGCAAAATATCCGAGGCGTTTTATACCCAGCCTGCCTGCACGTTATTGTGCTGCGTGCTGGTCCTTATCGCGTTTTTAGCTTTTGTTACTGCTGTTTTCGGGAAACATTTTCACTTTATAGAACGTTTTTTTAACGAAGTCAAAGTAAGGTATATTATTCTGGCATTGATAATAATTATTGCCGCCGGCTGGGCTGTAACGCTGGCTCAAGCACTGGCAGCAAGAAATAATTATTGATAAGAGACAGCAGGATCCGATGATTGGCTTTCATTAGCTATTTGAGGGGAGATTGCCGCGCAAAGTCATTCCGATTTACGGGATAACCACAAGCAATATCGAAAACTCACATTGCCAAGTCGGTAGTTGGATTAAGAAAAACCACTCTAACAAAACGCCGTGCAAATGATAAATGAAGGCGTTGGTCAGGACCTCAAGATAGGCCCTAAATCCTCCATTTCCTTCTGCGCTTCCTTCTTCCTGCCCTTTTGCTTTCCTCTCATGGCGTTTATTTTTTCATTAGCCTTGTCCTGCAAGGCGCCAGGCTGACGGGATTTATCGAGCATTTCCAGGAGGTTGATTCTCCCGGAGTCGTAAAGTCGCCACAGATGCTCATCAAGAAGCTGCATACCCAGCTTTTTGCCGGTTTGAATGCTTGAATCAATTCTGTAAGTTTTGTTTTCACGGATAAGGTTGGCGATGGCAGGTGTTACAACCATAAACTCATAAGCCGCAACTCTTCCCCTGCCCGTTGCTAAAGGACAAAGCGCCTGGCTGAGAACCGCAATCAAATTACTGCTTAACTGTATGCGAATCTGTTCCTGCTGGTCCACAGGAAAAACATCAATCAATCTGGTAACTGTTCCCGCGGCGCTTGTAGTATGGACTGTAGCAAAAACAAGGTGGCCCGTCTCTGCGGCTCTAACGGCGGATTCGATTGTTTCCAAATCTCGCAATTCACCAACCAAAATCACGTCGGGGTCCTGTCTCAAAATACGTCTGAGGGCTTCACCAAAGCTGGGCACATCCATGCCGACTGCACGCTGGTTAATAATAGATTTCTTGTGAGAGTGATAATATTCTATTGGTTCTTCAATAGTTATAATGTGGCGGTCAAGATTTTCGTTAATGTAGTTTATCATAGTAGCAAGCGTGGTTGTCTTGCCGCATCCGGTTGGGCCGGTAACCAGAAACATTCCTCGCGGCCGCCGGCACAGAGCGGCACAAATCTTCGGTAAACCAATTTCCTCAAAGGTCATAATATTTGTCGGGATACGACGTAAGACTATCGAGAGAACGCCTTTCTGCCTAAAAACAGATACACGAAATCTTGCCTGGTCACCATAAGCAAAACCATAGTCGGTTCCACCCTCTTCCTGAAGCTCCTGTTGATTTTTGTCTGGCGTTATGCTTTTCATTAAAGCTGTAGTATCATCAGGTTCAAGCACTTTGGTTTCCAGTGACCTGAGCGAACCATCTATTCTCAACACAGGTGGTCGTCCAACAACAATATGTAAATCGGACGCTCCCTGCGATACACAGGCACTGAGTAACCTATCCATATTAAGGGTAGCCATTTAAAAATCCTCTATAACTATGTTTGGGTTAACTTACCGCCGCACCTTCCGTCTGCGTTATTCTGACCACTTCGGCCGGTGTGGTTGTTCCTTTGAAAATTTTGAGTACTCCATCTTGCATCAGCGTTTTCATGCCGCTTGCTTTTGCAGCCTTTCTCAATTCGGTAGTAGGAGCCTTTGCAAAAGCCAGCTCTCTTATTTCGTTGTTCATTTCAAACATCTCGAATATAGCGACACGTCCTTTATAACCGGAATTCTGGCATTGACTACAACCGGCTCCTTTATAAACGTGTTCTTTTTCAAGTACTTCCGGAGTAATACCCAGCGACTGTAAATGATAGGGATCCGCATTTTCGTCAACCACCTTGCATTTTTTGCAGATAATCCTCACGAGTCTCTGTGCCATAATGGCCTGTATCGAGCTTGCCACAAGGAAGGGCTTGACGCCCATATCAATCAAACGTGTAATTGCACTCGGGGCGTCATTTGTGTGTAAAGTGCTGAAAACAAGGTGTCCTGTAAGTGCTGCCTGAATTGCGATATCCGCAACGACACCGTCACAAATTTCGCCGATGAGTATGATATTAGGGGCCTGCCGCAACATTGCTCTTAGTATTTTGTCAAAGGTCAATTCGATTTCTTCCTTGACCTGACACTGATTCATTCCGTCGAAGTTGTATTCTACAGGGTCTTCGGCAGTAATGATTTTTTTGTCTGGTTTATTAAGCTCCTGCAAAGCGGCGTATAGAGTTGTTGTTTTTCCGCTACCAGTAGGCCCTGTTACCAGAAAGATGCCGTTCGGTCTTTTAATTATCTTCTGGAACCGTTCATAATTATCCTGCTCAAAGCCCAGTGACTCGATACCAATGTTGACCGCGTCGGGGCGTAAGATTCGGAGCACTACACTTGGGCCGTGGACTCCCGGTAGAGATGAAACACGGAAATCAATATCCTGTCCCCCTATCTCCCGCTTAATACGGCCATCCTGAGGTAATCTTTTTTCGGCAATGTCCATACCTGACAGGATTTTAAAACGTGTCACCAGCGGCGCCTGCATGCTCTTGGGAATATTGTCCCTCTCCAGACAAACTCCATCAACACGATATCTTACGCGTACCCTATCCCCCATTGGTTCAACATGTATATCGCTGGCCCGCATATAATATGCATTGTCAATTATCAGGTTTACCAGCCTGATAATCGGAGCGTCATCATCACCTGCTGCGGCCTGGGCCTTGAGTGCTTCGGCCTGCAACTCTTGACCAACCTCGGTAAGCTCTGCTGCAGTTGCGTCGATGCTGTGTCTGAGCCTGTCGCTCTCTTCCTTTGAAGCCTCATCAACAGTGTCCTCAAGAAAAGAACGAATCTTGGAAGGACTCGCAACTGAACATTCCAACTCCGTATTCAAACGGAATCGAATTGCATCCATCATCTCAAGGTCAAGCGGATCACTGATAACCAATCTCAATTTGCCGTTGTTCATACCGAGAGGCAGGACGTTATGCCTTTTCATCAGCTCCTGGGGGATAATCGTGGATGCGTCTGATGGAACTTGAGTCGTATCCAGATTTACGTATTGCAACCCAAACTGCTTGGCGATTGTCTTGGCCAGTGTATCTTCATCTATCAAACCAAGTTCGAGCAACACCTGGCCGAGGCGTTTTTTGCTGGTTCTCGAAGTCTTAATAGCATTGATGAGAGCCTGCTTTTTTACAAGCCCTGCTTTGTATAATATTTCACCTAAACGTTTGCGTTGTTTTGCCATGGTCTCCTCAATAATCCTGCAGAACCCCAGTACTGTTCTATTATAACATTTCCAAGCCGGTTAGTCAAATATTCAATCTCAATCTGAGCATATTCAGAGCAGTTTGTGCCGCTCGAAGGCGTATAGATCGCCTACCGTGAGAGAAGAGGCAGCGTTTGGTATCACAGCCATTATCGGAATCTACACTGATATATACCAGTCCCACGGGTTTTTGTTCGGTTCCCCCGTCTGGGCCGGCTATACCGGTTATGCCAATTGCAAAGTCTGTTTGGGCCTTTTTTCTGGCATTAAAGGCCATAGCCTGAGCGACTTGCTCGCTGACAGCACCGTATTTTTCAATTAAATCGGCAGCTACACCCAGTTCGCTGGTTTTGGCGGCATTGCTGTAAGTAATCCACCCATGTGTAAAATATTTGCTTGCCCCGGGTATCTCGGTCAGTAGCCCCGCTACGATGCCGCCTGTGCAGGATTCGGCTACGGCTAAAGTCTTTCCCTGTCGGGCTAATTTTTCGCCTACTACATCTGCCAAACTCTGCTCTGCTGTGCCGTAAACCAGCTCTCCGAGCGCATTACGGATTATTTTTTCCTCCTTTGCTGCCATTTGCCGGGCGGTGTCTTTATCTCTGGAGGTTGCGATTATGTGCAGGGTAATTATACTGTATTCTACGGTGCAGTTGACCAGTGGATTTCTACCTCGCTGACAAGTATCTCCAAGCAGTTCGGCAATTGTGGATTCACCTGCTCCGAAGCATCTAAGCTTTCGCACTACAACAGCCTGTTCGCCGCTGAATCGCTGCAGCTCCGGAAAAACTGATTCAGCAAACATTCTCTTCATTTCCAACGGCACGCCTGGGAAGGCAAAAATCATTTTGCTTTTTACTTCGGCCATAATACCCGGAGCAGTACCAAGACTGTTCTCAATTGGTTTTGCTCCGGCTGGTATGTACGCCTGAATCTTGTTCTTTTCGGACATCCGCAAATTTCGCTTCTTAAAAAAGCTCTCAAGCCTCTCCAGAAGACCAGCCTGTAACTGCAACTCGGTACCAAGATAGCCGGCAAACCCCTGGCGAGTTAAATCGTCATCGGTCGGCCCCAGCCCACCGGTAACCAGAACGATATCAGCATCAGCAACAGCCAAATTGAACGCACGTACAATCGCATCCACATCATCACCGATAGTATAAGAGCTGACAACAGGTATGCCGATTGAAAGTAATTCGCTGCTTAAATATGTAGTATTCGTATCAACTGTTTGACCATTGAGCAGCTCATTGCCGATGCTGACAATACTTGCTTTTTTCATATACCCTAACCATTGTTTTATGCTATAAGTTTTGGCTCAAGCCCTGCTCTTACCGCCGGAAACATTAATGACAGTGCCGTGAATATAACCGGCACGTTCGGAGGCCAAAAAGCAAACCGTATTTGCAACTTCACTAAGCTTGCCGCTTCTTCCAAGCGGTATAGATGCTTTTTCATATTTTTCGCGCAGTTGCTCTACGGTTATACCCCGCGTGTAGGACAGGGCGCGTTCATACTCCTCAGAGCGAAGGGCTGTCACCTCAACAATTCCCGGTGCTATGCCGACAACACGGATATTCTGTTTGCCGAGTTCCTTTGCCCATGAGCGTGTAAGAGAATAAATCGCACCTTTAGTAGCCGCATAAACGCTTTGACCCTGGGAACCTTCCAGACCGGATTCAGAAGTCATATTGATAATAACGCCGCCCCCGCTTGATTCAATCATGACCCGTGCAGCCGCCTGGGCACACAGAAAATATCCTTTTTGATTTATGGATACCATCTTCTCCCAAATCTGCTCTGTCAATTCCTCCTTACCCGCCGGGTCAACCAGCAAACGCGGAATAAGAATGCCCGCATTATTTACCAATATATCAATTTTTCCAAATGCACCGAGAGCAGCCTTAACCATATCATCAACGCTTGCCTTGTCGGTTATATCGGTTGTTGTTGAGATATGATTACCGCCAAATTGATCCTTCAATTCCTCTGCCGCCAAACGAGCGCCTTCTACATTAACATCAGCCACAACAACCATCGCTCCAACTTCGGCTAATCCGCTGCAAACAGCCCTGCCGATGCCACATGCTCCTCCGGTAACAATTGCGACTTTTCCTTCCAAATTAAGCCAGCTCATTGAGTTTAATCTCCAAAAATATCGTCTTTTTCATAAACCTAAATACTAATCATAGCTTTAATAACACCATCGTTATAACCGGTGACCAAATCAAAAGCTTTCTTTGTCTGTTCCAGTGGGAAATTGTGGGTTATCATAAAATCAGCATTTATTTTCCCGGAAGTTACCAAGTCGATGACAGGCTTTACGCACTCATTCTGTCTTCTGATATTAATGATTGCGATTTCTTTTCTGCGTACCTTGCTGATATCCAAAGAAATTCTGTCGCTGCGCGGGCTCCCAATAATTACCAGCTTACCTCCAGGTTCGAGCATCTCAATCGCCTGGTCGATTGCTTCCTGCTGACCGCAGCATTCGAAAACAACATCTACCCCAAGAGGTTGTTGCTGAAGAATTTCCTTAACGATGTCCTGTTTGTCCGGATTACCGACCCAGGCAGCACCGCCTTTCTTAGCACCTTCAACACGCTCGTCAATTTTATCAGTCACATAGCAGGCCCGTGCTTTTGCAGCAATGGCATTAAGCATACAGCTCAAGCCTATTGGGCCTGCGCCGAGAATCGCCACGTCGGCATTTTCTGATAAATCCGCCCTTTTAACGGCATAGAAACCGATAGACAAAGGTTCACATAATGCCGCCTGTTCGAGGGCAATTTTGCCGTTGGTTGGAAAGCAGCATTCCTCCGGCATAACAAGATACTCACATAAACAACCGCCCCCCTGCCCGGGCGTACCAAGAAAACGCACATTATAACATGTGTTCTCCCTGCCCTGAGCACACTGCTCGCAATTATGACAGGGCGCCGCAGGCTCAACAACAACCTCATCGCCGACCTTGACACGGGTTACCGAGCTGCCCACGGCCTTAACAGTAGCGGAGCATTCGTGGCCTACAACGAAAGGATACTCGACAATTTGCTCGCCGATTCTGCCCGTCTCGTAATAATGCACATCGGAACCACAAATGCCGACCTTTTCAATTTTCAAAAGAACGTCTGTATCTTTTTGTATACTCGGGTCTGGAACTTCCCGAAGCTCCATTTGATTCAAACCGGTTAACGCAACAGATTTCATACTCATTCTCCAGAAGGAAAGTAAACTTTAGATTGGTAATTCAAAGTGAATTTTACTTATTTCAACAGCAGAATACCGTATTCTTATAGCAGATACAGGCATTTTCCGCCAGTACTATTTTGCCGGAATCACCTTTATCTCAAAAAGTTTCGGCCAAAGCTTTCCGGTTACAAATAATCGGCCTTTCTCCTTGTCATATGCAATGCCGTTAAAGACATCAACCTGCATAGCATTGTCCTGCTCAGTTAGGAGTCCACGCATATCTATCCAGCTAATCACTCGACCCGTCTTCGGAGAAATCCTTGCGATACGTTCGGTAGGCCAGACATTTGCATAGATTTGCCCTTCAACATATTCGAGTTCATTAAGCCCCCAAACAGAAACACCCCGATCGTAAACTTTGATATGACGGACCTGCTGGAAAGTTTCAGTATCCAGAAAATACAATTTCTGTGTACCATCGCTCATAATTAATTGTTTTCCATCATTTGTGATACCCCATCCGGCCGTTGGGTAATTGAATTCTCGCAACAGTTCAAACGTTTCCTTGTCATAGACAAACCCGACATTTGAAAGATAAGTTAATTGAATAATCTTATCTCCAAAAACGGTTATACCCTCTCCAAAAAATTCTTCTGATAGTTCGTATGCTTGCAGGACTTTGCCGGTTTGAAGCTCTACTTTGCGCAGTTCAGACAATCCGTTACGCCCTGTCCCTTCATATAGAACACCATCTTCGTAAAAAAGTCCTTGTGTGAATGCTTCCCGGTCATGAGGATAGGAATTAACGATTTGATAAGTGTAGGTCTTTGAAGTGTCCAGACTTTTGGGATGCAAACCGAAGAGGACAAAGAACACCACTGATATCACTATCAATACCGGAACGAATAGCTTTAAGAATCGGTTCACAAATGTGGCCTTCGAGTTTTATTAAACTAAACGTTAAACCTGAAATTGATAATGTCACCGTCTTGAACGATGTAATCTTTGCCTTCGAGCCGGATCTTACCGGCGGCTTTGAGAGCTTTCTCGCTTCCAATTTCTTTGAGGTCGTCAAAGGTAAAAGTTTCAGCCCTGATAAAACCTCGTTGAATGTCGCTATGTACCTTGCCGGCTGCATTATGTGCAATTGTTCCCTGTTTTATGGGCCAGGCACGCACCTCATCCGAACCAACAGTTAAAAAGCTGATAAGCCCCATGGCCGAATAGCAGCTTTCGACGAACTTGCTTGCCGCTGATTCTGTTATATCCAAATCAGCCATAAACTCCGCCCTGCTTTCATCATCCAACTGTGCCAGTTCGTGTTCCAGCTTGGCACACATTGCAATGACCGGCACTGAACTGTCGATCTCGCCGCTGAAATCGAATTTTTTATCCAACTGGTCCTCGCTTACGTTTACCGCGACCACAATCGGCCTTAATGTCAGAAATCCGAGGGACTTAATCATTTTAAGCTCGGCCTCTGTCTCGATTGCGGAACTGATGGGCTTTTCTGATTCTATCGCATCTTGCAATTTTATTTGCAGGGCTAATTCCACCTTGTCCTGAGATTGGGTTTTAGTCGGCTTGTGGACTTGCTTTTCGAGTCTTTCTATACGTGTAGCTACCAGTTCCAAATCGGCAAGTAGCATTTCAGTCTTCAATTCCGCCAAATCTCCAGCGGGATTCACCTTGTTTCGATAAGCAGGCACCGCGGGATTCTCAAAAGATCGGACAATCAGAACAAGCAATTCAACGGTCCTTATCTGGTTAATCAGTCGTCTTGCAGCAGCCCGGCCGTGATCATCGGTAAAGTTAAAGCCCGGTAGGTCAAGACAATCGACTGTGGCATAGGTGGTTTTCTTAGGCTTGTAGTATTCTGTAAGCCAGCCGAGCCTTTCATCCGGAACAGGAACAACAGCTTCTTCAATTGCCGTCGAGCCAATCGGCGGAATTTTCTTGCCGCTAACGGCAGACAAAATAGTACTCTTGCCGGACTGTAATAGACCAAGTAAAGCAACCTTCAATTATCTCACTCCTTCTTTATAGACACTGCTTCCGTAACAATCATATGCAACAATAGCGGGAAAATCAACTACCTGCAGCTTTCTTACAGCTTCGGTTCCGAGGTCATCGTAAGCAATTACCTCAGCAGCTACAATATGTTTGCTCAATAATGCCCCCGCCCCGCCGATAGTAGAAAGATGGACCGCCGTATTTTTTTTCAGGGCGTCCCTTACCTGTCGGCCTCGATAACCTTTTCCGAGCATTGCTTTTAGGCCGTTGGCGAGCAGCTTCGGACTAAAGGCATCCATTCTTGACGAGGTAGTCGGTCCGGCGGCGCCGATTACCCTGCCCGCAGGGGCAGGCGTGGGACCAACGAAATAAATAATTGCCCCATCAAGTTTCAACGGTAATTCCAGGCCGGCTTCGATTGCCTCGCACAGTCTTTTATGCGCCATATCCCGGGCGCTATAGATTACCC
>DAOUVA010000217.1 GCA_030667885.1 Phycisphaerae bacterium | reverse complement strand
TTTTCGCATCTCGTCCCATCGCGTCATAAACGTGTACATAACCGGAAGCTGGGCTACTTGTACCCGGAACCGCAGCTCGGGATTGTCCTGAACTGTTGTTTCAGCGGTCTTCAGATGTGCCCAGCCCTTACTGAGCGTATCGAATGAAAGATATTTGGCCGTGTTCTTTTCGAAACACCCGAGCCAGTCCTCACTTGCCTCAACGGCATCGTGCGTGACATTTAAGTAATCCCTGACCTGTCCGGCGGCGAGGCCGTAATAACCCTCGATGAATTCATCAATTAGCTCCTGCCCATCCCGGCTCGGATTCCATAGCAATTTGGCCAGCACCCATGCCCGCAGCTCCGCCATCTCTGCCCCGTTCGTGGTGTAAGCGCCTTGCTCAAAGATACCCTTGACGTTATGCTCGGCAAAGAACTTTACATTCGGCCCCAAAACCCGCAGGTTCGGATGCGGCATTATATGGTGACGGAAATTCGTCGTATAGTCCCAGATGTAAAGCCGGTTGCTTATCTTCGACCAGCCGATGATATCGTCGCGGAATTTTTGGTTGCGTTCGTCGGCCAGAGGTGTGCTGAACGAGCACTCGATACTGCACAGACGTACAATAACATTGTTCCGCGGCTTGACATATTTGGGGGGCTTGCGTGTGTATTGATAAGCCAGCGTGCTTATGGCAACATTCGGAAATTCCTCTTTAATATCATCGGCCACAGAATTTACGAATCGCAGCATCAATCCCGCCGGACTTTCTTCTTCTTTGTCGATAGCGGCGCATTTAGCACATTGACAATTGCCGTGCCAGTCATTCTGCGAAACTGATGCGATAGTGGCGGCCGGATTGTTTCGCAGATTTGCTTTGAGATTTTTAACCAGCTCTGTACGCATTTCTTCATTGGTCAGGCACAATTGAGCTCGGTTGTGTATACGCTTGCCCTTGATTTCGCTGAACCATTCGGGATGTTCTTTGAAATATGTTTTGGGCGGAATTAACGGATAAAAAGTGTGCACAAAACCCTGGTAGGTATGATTGCCGCCGCGTTTTTCATCCAGCTTAGGACGGTTTCCATTACTCTTGTTGCGCACGGCCCAGTCGCTGTCGAACGCGTCGAACCAGTACGGCTCGCGATATTCCAGCACAGGTACATAACGGACATCGAGATTGCCGACTTTTAGCGTTGGCTTATTTGGTATCGTGCTTTCACTCGATGACCACCACTTACAGCCGAGTTCATCTTCGAGAAAGGTATAAACTGCATACAATGTCCCGCGAGGATGACCGCCCGCTAAAATAAGGTCGTCGCCCACTCTGCGGATTACTATACCGTCGGTGCCAAGTCCCTCTGTGGAGAAATCAGGTTCGGCCAGTTTGGCTGCTTCGGTTCCAATTAGCAAGCGAGGGCTATCGGCGGCGGGGGGGCTGACTATTTCAAATTCCGCACCTGTTATCTGTTCGAGAAACTCAGCCAATTCTGCCGCTGCGTGCTGTTCGGGCTCGCTTGCATCCTCAGTAACAACGATAACAGCTTTCGCCACCCCGTTTTCCGCTATCAATGCTGAGTCCTCTTTGACCGTTTGTGAACACCCGACGATAAGTAGCAGCATAGAAATCAATAATGTGATTTTGATTTGTCGTAACCTCATCGTATAGTCTCCTTAACGAGTGTAAGATTTCAAACTGTTGATTTTCCGTTTTATTCTCAGATTACGGTTATTCATCCATAAAGTCGAATTGACCATAAACTTTCGAGTCTGGCTTATTTTTTTCTCGGTCAAACACTTCTCAATTGCAGCTCAGGGAATATCCGGAGCCGGTTCAGGGCTGCTCTCCGCGACAGAAACACTGCGAGAAGGTTGTTTTACAGTAAATCGCCTTAATGCTATATTTACGATTCGCTTTATAAGGTTCTCATACGAAATACCGCACTTATCCGCAGACTCAGCAACTTCTTCTCCGAAAGCAAGGTCTGGATTGGAATTGGCTTCGAGTATATATATTTTTTCGTCCGAAGTGACCCTGATATCTATCCTTCCATAATCCCGAAGCTGCAGCACCTTGTAAACTTTCTTGCAGATGTGTTCGATCTTTTTGATTAACGGTGTTTCAAGCTCAGCGAATCCAAATTTAATGTCCCATTTCTCTCTATATTTCGCGTTCCATTTTACTCGGTAAGTGGCTAAGCAAGGCCCCTTATTGTCTTCAGGATTAAAAAAACATTCGCGTATCGGCAAAACACAAAGCCTCTTATTCCCAAGAATGCTCACATAAAGTTCTTGTCCTTCGATATATTCTTCTGCAATTGCCGCCTGTTTCCATCTTTCGTGCACAAATTTTGCGCGGTCTTTAAGTGCGCCATCTTTCCATACAATTGATGCATTGGAAATACCTTCAGAGCTGTCCTCCATGGCTGGTTTTACCACTAACGGGAAATGAAGTTTCTTCGTAAAACTTATAGTCTTATTTAAAGGCAATGAGACAAACCTGGGAACACGAATTCTGTGCAGACTCAGAAGCTCCTTACATAATCTCTTGTCTCTGCTCAACAAAAGGCCGGTTGAACCGGCTCCTGTAAATGGAATTTCCAGCATTTCAAGAAGTGCCGCGATGTTTTTGTCATGTTTGCGATCACCGCCTAAGTGCTCGGTGAGATTGAATACCAAATCAGGATGTTGCTCCTTAAGCTTTATGATAGTTTCTTCAATATTTTCCATTGACCCAAGCACAGATACATGATGACCCAGGTTGCGCAATGTATCAATAACATGGTACTCTGTACTCTGTTGATGGACCCCAGCCATGAAATCCGGATCTTCCGAAGGAATCTCCGCGATATCAACCAGAACCGTAATATTTAATTTTTTCTTCATTAATGTCTGTTGCTTTTGGGAATACGAAGTTTGTTGCCGGCTATTGTTGCGATTAAAGTTGCTGCGCCTATTATATCCTCTTCTTTACCATAAAGCTCTAATGTCTCGCAACGATTAATTAGCTTGTTGATTAGTTCGTAAACGTCATATTTTCTATGTCCCGTCCACTTTGTAATATTATTTAACAGTGCCCGGCGGTGCCGTCTCAAAATCCTTGAGGCTCTCTCACTTGATGGGGCATCGTATTGTCGTGAAAATACTTTCATCAGATTATCGTCATAAAATCCCTTAAATTCCTCTCCGAGAATCTTACGTTTCCTTTCATAATAAGCTTCCAGGGTGGAAATCATTCGCGATGCCGACCAGGGAGGTTTTTGTTGACATATTCTTTTGGGAGTTTCATTGGAGATTTTTTTCATTAAACTGTCAACATATCTAAGTTTTTTTATTGCAGGCCAGCCGCGATATTTCCTCTCCCAGCATAAGTTTGGTGTGAGCCACACAGCGAATGTTTCTGCAAAATCCTCGTCAGGATGTGACTGAGCATAATTATTCTCAAGATGTATTACGAACCGTTTTGAATAGGGTTGAGAGTAATATGAATTCGAATATTTGCTGCTAAAAGGGCCAAACAATTCCCTCCAGCGGGTTTTCTTATAGAATTTGTATGCATAATTTAAAGCATGCCCTGTTTCGTGCCGCAGTAGTCTCATACACGATGCATCGGTACCTCCCTCGACTTCGAGCATCATTTTTTGTTCGATATGCCTGAGCCTTGGGTGGGCAAGGCAAAAAGGTATTCCAATAATCGGCTCCCCGTCCGGGCACAGCCATTCATCTGCAAGATAACACGGTGGATGAAACGTTATGCCCTTTGTATCCAGTTCATTGTAGAGGTTCTCTATGAGAGGTTCTAACGGAGATTCATGAATTGATAAGTTGAAATCGCGAATTTTTATTTGCAGTAGTTCCTCATCGGAAAGAGCTTCCCATTCTATCTTTTTCCTAACACTTCTCATGAAATTCGTATTTAACTTATTGTTATCATAATGAAATTAATCTGAACAGCCCACATAACATACCAAAGTCTTTGTTACTTGTCATGGTTTAGCTGTAAAATCCCGCTAAAATACAATAACCCGGTAAATCAAAAATTGTCAAAATTCTGCTTTGTAAATAATCAATCTGAAAAATGTGTAGTTTGCTAAAGTTAGTGGTTAGCAAAATCAATGGCATATTTTGGACAAATTTGGTATCTTAACAACAAACTATTAGCTAAAAACTACTAACTAACGACTACATGCTATGAAAAAAGGTTTTGTATATCTTGTTGGAGCTGGCCCGGGCAGGGCTGATTTGATTACCGTTCGCGGCGCCGAAGCCCTCAAAGCCGCCGACTGTATCATTTACGACAAATTAGCCAACCCGGCCTTGCTGAGATTTGCCCCCGCCGACGCCGAGATTCTACACGTGCCCAAACGAACCGGCGGGGTCTCGGTTACGCAGAAAGAAATTAACAAGCTGATGCTTGAACAGGCCCTGGCAGGGCGAACTGTCGTACGCTTAAAGGGCGGCGACCCCTGCATCTTCGGCAGATGTCACGAAGAGCTTGCCGCCCTTATCGAACACGGTATCGGTTTTGAAATCGTTCCGGGCATATCCTCCGGCATCGCCGTCGCCGCCTATGCCGGTATCATGCTGACTGACAAGGAATATAGTTCACAGGTTATTTTTGTAACAGGTCACGAGGCACCGGACAGGCAAAAGACCAATATCGACTGGCCCTTGCTCGCCAAGCTCAACGGCACCATAGTTTTTTATATGGGTATTGGCAATCTGGATTATATTGCCGCTCAGTTAATGGAAAACGGCATGAACGCTGATACTCCGGTGGCGATAATTGCTAATGCTACTTTCCCCACACAGGCGGTTGCAAAAGCATCGATCTCCGATATAAGCCAACAGTGCAAACAGACAGGAATTAAACCACCTGCTATCGTAGTCATCGGTGCCGCCGCAGGCAGCGACACGCAGCTTAACTGGTTTATGCAGAGCCCGCTGTTTGGCAGGAATATCGTTGTAACACGGGACATCCCCGGCAATATCGATTTTGCGGATAAGATTATTCGTCGCGGCGGAAATCCGCGCAAGTTCGCTACGATAAAAATTAGGCCCCTGACCGAGAAAAACGAATTTTTGCGCACGCTTACAAAAATCACTGAGCACGACTGGATTATCTTTACAAGCGGCAATGGAGTGGCTGTATTCTTTGAAGCCCTGCGAAGTCTGGGCAAAGACGCCAGAGTTTTCGGCTCAACCAAAATAGCCGCGATAGGCGACAAAACTGCGGCCAAGTTAAGCGAGTTCGGAATAAAAGTGGATTTTGTGCCGGGTGTTTTTACCAGCAAAGAGCTTGGCAGGCAATTAATCGCCCATACGAACTTGAAAAACAAAAAGATATTACTGTTGCGTTCGAAAATTGCTTCCAATGAGCTTGCCGAACTGCTGGAAAAGGCCGGGGCCAAAGTTCAGGATATTGCCGTTTATACCGCCGAGCAGCAGATATGCAAAAGCGATTGGCTTATTGAAGAAATTGATAAAGGCCGGATTGACTGGCTGACCTTTGCAAGCCCTTCTTCGGCAAATGCTTTCTTCGAACTAATCCCCGGCGATATAATAAATTCAGCTAACGTCAAAATCGCATCGATCGGGCCTGTAACTTCCGAACGCTTGAAAATCCTCGGTGTAAATGTTGATGTGACGGCCGCAGAGCATACCCTTGATGGATTAATTGATGCGATTGAGCAAACATATAAATAAATATTTTGTTTTGGCCATTTGAAATTCTCCGAAGGAGTAAATTATGGGCTTTCCAAAAATCAGAATGCGAAGGCTGCGCAGCAGTAATGCAATGCGAAGGCTCGTGCGAAAAAATACCTTGAGTGTGGATGACCTGGTGTATCCATTATTTGTCCGCGAGGGTTCCGGCATCAAAGAGCCGATTAAGTCAATGGATGATTGTTTTCACTTTTCGCCTGATACCATTGCCGCCGAAGCCGTTGAAGTTGCCTCTCTTGGCATACCTGCGGTTCTTCTTTTCGGTTTGCCGGACAAAAAAGATGATATCGGTTCACAAGCATGGGCAGAATACGGCGTTGTCCAGCAGGCTATCAGGGAAATCAAAAAGGCGGCTCCGGAGCTTTTGGTTGTTACCGATGTTTGCCTTTGTGAATTTACCAGCCACGGCCATTGCGGCGTCATAAAAGACAACAATGTCGATAACGACCCGACCTGCGAGCTCCTGGCAAAAATGGCACTCTCGCACGTCCAGGCCGGCGCCGATATAGTTGCCCCTTCGGATATGATGGATGGCCGCATAAGCTCTATCCGTGAAGCCCTCGAAGAAAACGATTTCAAGGATGTCACGATTATGTCTTATGCTGCCAAATATGCCTCTGCCTTCTACGGCCCTTTCAGAGACGCCGCTGAATCCGCCCCCGCCTTTGGAGACCGCAGGACCTATCAGATGGACCCTGCCTCCGGTACCGAGCAGGCCATGGCAGAGAT
This sequence comes from Phycisphaerae bacterium, assembly GCA_030667885.1. Classification (GTDB taxonomy): domain Bacteria; phylum Planctomycetota; class Phycisphaerae; order Sedimentisphaerales; family Anaerobacaceae; genus NIOZ-UU13. The sequence goes on along the minus strand of DAOUVA010000217.1, from coordinate 813 downwards.
TGCCCTCGATATACAAGAAGGTGCTGATATTGTGATGGTAAAACCCGCCCTTGCTTACCTCGATATAATCGCCGCGGCAAAGCAGCGTTTCGATTGTCCGCTCGCCGCATATAACGTCTCCGGCGAATATATGATGGTAAAAAACTCCGCCGCCGCAGGTCTGCTGGATGGAAAGGCAACAATGCTGGAACTCCTAACCTCCATCAAACGCGCAGGTGCAGACATCCTTATAACTTATTTTGCTAAAGAAGTGGCGAAAGAAATCAGTTAAGCCGATGTACTCAAGCCCATTATGTTTTCCGGGCTCATATAAATAAGAAAGGCTGCGAGTGGTTATCACTCACAGCCTTTTTGTTTACATCAAATGTCCGGTAACTTACTACGGACAGTTCTCAAGCCAGTCGGTTGTGAAAGCCGCCAGGTCCTGGAGATTAATTATCCCGTCACCGTTGTAATCCTGGCATATCGAGAAGCTCGTATCCGGAATGAAGTAGTAATCTTCCGTCTCGCCGAATACGTGGCCGTTCTGCGGTCCGGAACCGCCGTTGCCTCTGGAGCCGGGAGCACTGCCGACTGTCCAGGGCTTATCCGAAAGAGTAATCCTCATCCATATTTGCTTGGTACCTGCATCCGGATGCCATGACTGGAATGCCGGCGTTGTTATCTGGTTTAACCCGGCCGGAAGATTGATAAGGTACTGGTTCTGTACCGCCCACTCGGATACAATCCCTCCGGAACAGGTAAGGGATGGGCTGGTGTTGGTGCTATCGTCCCAGTCGCCGTCACGGTTCCAGTCGCACCAGATATTCACCC
>DAOUVA010000358.1 GCA_030667885.1 Phycisphaerae bacterium | reverse complement strand
GTGTAAAGGGATTTACAGAGCCATTATAGTTTTATTGTTTTCGGTACTGTTTGCGCAGGCTGCAACCGCGAAGGTAGATTTCTACGTTTCGCCGTCGGGTGATGATTCGGCCTTGGGCAGCCGGAGCAGGCCGTTTGCAACTCTTGCGAAGGCTCGCGATGCCATTCGGGAGCTTAAAGAAGCTGGCGGTTTGCCCGAAGGCGGTATTACGGTCCACATTCGCGGGGGTGTTTATCCTCTGGCGAAAAGTTTTGAGCTGACCGACAAAGACAGCGGCACGGAAAGCTCGCCGATTTTGTACCGAGCGTATAACGAGGAGAAGGTGCGGCTGATAGGCGGTAAACAGATTGACGGATTTAAGCCGATTACCGACCCGGCTATTCTTAAAAGAATTGACCAAAAGTATCACGGTAAGATATTACAAAGCGACCTGAGAGCGCAGGGGATTACGGACTTCGGTAAGGTTTCGCCGAAAAGATTCGGTGGGCCCGCCCATTCGACCGGCCTGGAGCTTTTCTTTGAGGATGAGCCGATGACTTTGGCGCGGTGGCCGAATGAAGGATTTGTGAAAATCGCCGGACTGGTTGAGCCCGATACTGTCAACGTAAGAGGCACAAAGGGCAGCAAGACCGGCAAGTTTATGTATGATGGTGACAGACCTAAACACTGGGTCGAAGAAAACGATGTGTGGGTGCATGGCTACTGGTTCTGGGACTGGTCCGACGAACGCCAGCAGGTTGAATCAATCGATACCGATAAACGTATCATTTCCGTAGCGTCACCTTATCACGGCTACGGTTATCGTGTCGGTCAATGGTTCTACGGATTGAATATTCTGGCTGAGCTTGATACGCCCGGCGAGTGGTACCTTGACAGGCAGACGGGCGTTCTTTATTTCTGGCCGCCGGCGCAAATCGAGAATGGACGTGCAGTAGTTTCCGTGTTGAACACACTTGTGGAAATGTCGGGCGTTTCGCATGTTGCAATTCAGGGTGTGATTTTCGAGGCGGCCCGCGGTACGGCTGTGGTGATGAGCAACTGCGAAGACACGCAAATCGCCGGTTGCATACTTAGAAACCTCGGAGGCTCAGCCGTGCGGGTCGGAGGGGGCAGCAATAACTCCGTCACGGCCTGCAATATCTATGCCACCGGCAGCGGAGGTATTAGTCTGCGGGGCGGTGAACGAAAAGCACTAACTGCCGGCGGACATTTCGCGGAGAATAACCATATCCACCACTACGGCCGATGGCAGCGCATGTACACACCAGCAATATCGCTAAGCGGAGTCGGGAACCGAGCGGCGCATAATCTTATCCATACCGCCCCGCACATGGCTGTTATGTTCAGCGGCAATGACCACGTTATTGAGTTCAACGAAATGCACAACGTCTGTCTGGAATCGAATGATGCCGGCGCTATCTACGCCGGACGGGACTGGACTATGCGGGGAACCGTTATCCGCCACAACTATCTTCATGAAATCACCGGATTCAGAGACCGCGGATGCGTGGGCGTCTATCTGGACGACATGTTCTGCGGCACGAAGATTTACGGTAACATTTTCTACAAGGTTACGAGAGCTGCCTTTATCGGGGGCGGGCGGGACTGCCTGGTCGAGAACAATATCTTCGTGGATTGCAAACCGGCCCTCCACATCGACGCGCGTGCTATGACATGGGCCGGATACCATGTGGGTACTACCATGACAGAGCGGTTAAAGGCTATGCCGTATATGTCCGAACTCTGGCGGAAATGCTATCCCAGGCTCGTGAACATATTGGAAGATGAGCCGGCTGCCCCGAAAGGTAATATTGTCCGGCGGAATATTTGCTCCGGCGGCGAATGGCTGGAACTGCACGGCGTTGACAAAAACATCGTTACCTGGAAGGATAATCTTATAGATAAAGAGCCGGGTTTTGTGAATGCCGGGAGTATGAACTTTCAGCTTAAGGACGATTCTGGCGCCTATAAACTCGGTTTTAAGCGAATTCCAGTAGGAAAAATCGGTTTGTTGAAGGATTTTCCGACAGAATAACACACTGAAAACCGAATGCAGATTAACTGGGCTGATTGAGGCCGGGCGGTGTGTTTTTTCGAGTTTGAGATAAATTTCTTGCACTTATGGTGGATATAAAGCATAATAATCAGCGGATAGCCGATGCTTGTCGGTGTCCGCAGAGTATATGGCACTATTGTGAGGAAAAAGAAGGCAGGGAAGGCTTTTTTCCAACGCTCCTGGATTTGCCTGGGTGTGTCATGCAGTTTTGATTTAAATAAAACGAAATTTGGATAGGAGAGTAAAAAATGAACGAGAACCAGACCGGCCCGAACAGTTTGTTGGATACTACTGATTGTCTTGAAGCGATTGGGGTGTTCAGGGGATGGAAAAATTTCTTTTTTGTCATTGTACTTGTATGTCTTCTGCTGGTGCAGGCATCCTTTTGGGTTGTGAATTTGGGTTACATTCGCGGAGAGTGTCCAGGCATGATCCAGGGCAGTGTAGCTGGTGTGGGCCAGAATGTTCAGGATCCTAACGATGCAGATGCAGCATTGGCTGCGGATGAAAGCGGGCTGGATGTGTCAGGAATTGAGAAGTCGTTTTTTGGAGTAACATTCAAACATTTAGCGATGGGTATCCGGATTGTTAACGCCGTACTTATTCTGACCGGGATGCTTTACTGTCTGACGATACTTATGGCTCTGAAGATTTCGTTGGTAGGCAGGCTTGGAGGAATAAACCATATATGCCGGGCATTTTTCCTGTCGCTTCTTATGATTCTTCTTCTTCTGCCCTGGCAGAGAATCTTTGGCGGTATAGTTATCGGCGCGATATATACTCCCTGTGAGCTGGTGAAGTGGACTTCTGCTGATACCGGGGAAATATTCAACATTATCTTTTTATATCTGCGTTTCAGTGGTTTCTGGCTGCTGATGCTGTTATTGCTTATCTGTTCACAGCTTCGCAGTGGACGCTGGACAAAGACTATTCTTCGTCGGCTTGAGGTGATATAAACAAGATGACGCAGCTTGAACGTATCGGTGTCTCGCTTGATAAAGAGCTGCTTTCGATGTTTGATGAGCTTATCGGCAAACGGGGTTATCAGAGCCGCTCCGAAGCGCTGCGTGACCTTGTACGCCGAGAGTTGAGCGAAGAGCGGCTTAGTGACCCAAAGGCCAAAGGCGTCGCTGCGGTATTTCTGGTTTATGACCATCATTCGACAAAGCTGACGGACAAGCTGATTGCTCTTCAGCATTCGCACAGTCTGGCATCTTCTCTTCAGGTGATTTCCTCTCTGCACGTCCATCTGGATGAGCACGATTGCCTGGAGGTGATTGTGATTCGGGGGCAGGTCGGCGAAATCAATAAAGTGGCCCAGAGCATATTGAGCATGAAGGGCGTCAAATTAGGGCGTCTCAATGTTGTGGCAACTTAATTTGTCATTGACGATTTACGATTCGCAGGTTAGAATCATCCTTTCTTTTATATAGATGTTAGAAACTTATCAGGGCGTTTAGCTCAGCTGGTTAGAGCGCACGGATCACACCCGTGAGGTCACTGGTTCGAATCCAGTATCGCCCATTCAATAAAAGGGGCCTGTCCCGATTCAGAATCAATCGGCACAAGCCCCATAGCTAATGCTTATCCTTTACTTAATTCCTTGGCCGGTACAGCCGAATGTCATCAAACAGCATTTCGCCTGAGCCACCGGCAACGGGATTGCTCCTGTTACCAAGGCCAAGAGCGATCTTGTCAACATTCGTCAGGTTTATACCCTGATCTGCTAAGCTTTGCAGAGGAATCACCCATTCCGTCCAGGAATCTATCGTTGCTGCATTGGAATCATCGTGATACACCACTGCTGCTGAACCAGCAGCATTGGATACCGCCACATACAGCCGTTCAGGAGCATTGGCCGGATCACCGTGGAACCATAGTGACAATTCTCCTACGCCTCCTTCGGTCCAATCCCGAGAGTCGCTCAAAGTCAGCTCTGCCTCTGAATATTTGGCAAATCCTTGTTTGTTATTATCATAGAAGAGCGGCATCGACTGGGCGCCGCCATGACGAATATTCTCTTCAGTATAGGAGACTGTCATTTCGTCGCCTACCGCCGAACCTGTACCGTTTCCGTTGTAGTCCGGCTCATTATCGTGTGCGACATAGCCGAGGCCGTCTTTCCACGTCCACCATATCTGGTTCTCATAGGCGTCATAATCCTCGAAATCATCTATAATCAGGAAGTCGGCCGTGGTAAAACTCCACACCGAGCCCTTCCAGGGACTATCGGGATGTACATCGTTGACTTCATCAACACGCCAGTAGTAGGTCATGTTCCACTCAAGCGGCTGAGGTGAAAACCCGGTATCAGACTGCCGGCCCTGATAGATATCCGGCGTACCAGTATCTGAGGCGGCAACAGCGGCAGCATCCATACCTAAATACACATCGTGCTCGGCAGCATGGTCGCCGGCTGTCCACAGCAGGTCAGGTGTTTGGGTTACATTGACAGCTTGATTCACCGGTTTGATTAAACCGGCCCGCAGCGGCGGCGAAAGAGCCGCTGACGGGATGATTTCCAGTGGGAACGATTCGTGTCCCCAGCTCAGATCTACCTGGGCGTTACCGGTCGTGGCGAAGAATATCATCTTGATCGATGCGAATTCACCAGCGACCAAATCAATCGTGCTGGCTTGTTCTACCGCACTTTGTGTGCGCCACGCCTTGGCCATTTCCACGCCATTGATGTAAAGAAGCACGCCGTCATCGGTTGTGGTTGTAAAGGTGTATCTACCGGTCAACGGCACCTCCAATTCGCCCGTCCAGCGAACGGCGAAGTTGTCCTCATCGATCACGCCAGGTTCTGGTGAGGCATTGCCCCATTGGAAGTCGATGCCGGGATCAATACGAGTCAGTGTTACATTCTGGAAAGGTGATTCAGGCGGGTCCGGTACACCGCCACCGTAGTTAGCATATTCACCAACGAGACCACCTCCCGGTCTTGTCGTGGTAAAGCTCCATACGTCACCCGTACTCCAGGCGGCACCATCAAACGAATCTACACGCCAGTAATAGGTCGTATTAAGCTCGAGAGTCCCCGGATCAAAAGTCAATTTTCCATCGGGGGCGGCCCCCGTAGCATTTTCCACCTCTGCCCG
>DAOUVA010000197.1 GCA_030667885.1 Phycisphaerae bacterium | reverse complement strand
CCGGATTATCGCCCTTAAAAAAGACTTATAGAGACTGGTTGGGGTGAAAGTGGGCTAAATAGGCATAATGCATGTTGATATATAACAACATACTGTTAAAATGCAAAGCTACTGTTTTTTAATATAGAAAAGGGTAATTCGAGCGTAACTCTCTTTTATATAAGATATTATATGGTGTTAAGGCTGAAATATAATTTTATAAATATTATTTGGCATATTTTTTGCTCATATATTTAATTTATCCTGTTTTGGTTGCTATATCGGGCGGACGGCCTAAACATATATAAGAGGAGGATGCGTCCACCCGATTTTGTAAATAACAAGATCGGTAAAGCCGGTTTTGTTTATAATTTTGGTTTAGCGGAGTCGCTCCGGAGGAGGGTCGGCTCCGCTTTTCTTATGCGCAAAGGCCTTTCTTAATTTGTGCAATAGCACTCTGAGGAGATTTTAACTACTCAAAAACCGTTCCTGTTCGTATAATCAATAGTGTTATGGAACGTGCGGTTTATAGAATTATCGATGCTAATTTCAATAGAGCCCGCGAAGCGATTCGCGTGATAGAGGAGTATTGCAGGTTCGCATTGAACTCCGCGCAGCTTACCGAACGAGCCAAACAAATACGCCACGAGCTTTCTACGGCAATCATTAAGCTCGATGCCGGTCGGCTTATCTCAAGCAGAGATACATTAGGTGATGTTGGTGTCGGCAGGACGGTCGAAAAGCAGCTTGTACGCGGCGAGTTAATAGATTGTTTTACAGCCGGCTGTAAACGCCTGACCGAGGCATTGCGTGCTCTTACCGAGACAACGCAGACGCTGGACCGGTCGGTAGCCGAGACGCTTGAACAACTGCGATATTCTGCTTATACGCTCGAGAAAGACATTGTCCTTTTCAGCGATACTTCTGAGAAATACAAAAGCGTCAAATTATATATAGTTATTACCAGCAATCTACCGACGGAGGTTATTTCCTTAGCTTACAAGTGTGTGGATGGTGGTGCCGATTGCATACAATTGCGTGCCAAGGATATCGAGGATGACATGCTTTTCGCTCTTTCAGTTGAATTCGTGCGGATATGTAAAGGCGCCGGAGTCCTTAGTATAATAAATGACAGGGTTGACGTAGCGGCTGCTTCAGGTGCAGACGGCGTTCATTTTGGCCAGAATGATTTACCCATCGAGCAGGCACGCAAACTCCAGTTGACCCCGCTGATAACCGGCAAAAGCACTCACTCGCCCAAACAATTGCGTGCCGCCTGCGAAGAGCGGCCTACGTATGCGGCTTTAGGGCCTGTCTTTGCCACCGCGACCAAGCCAACCGCGCCGGCAGTTGGTCTGGATTATGTAAGGCAGGCGAAAAAGATACTTGCCGATACCGGCATAGGTAATGTGGCTATCGGCGGAATAACGCTGGACAATGTGGAAGATGTTTTGGAGGCCGGAGCTGACGCAATTGCAGTCTGTGCTGCGGTGACAAAAGTCAGAGACCCGGCAAAGGCCTGCCGTGCGTTTAAAGATAAAATAATTGATTTTAAAAAGAGCTGATTGTACCGAGGCCATACAAGTTTGAGGGTACTACGGTGTTTATTTGATAATGAAGAGTACAATGATTTAGGGAGATAAGGGAATGAGTAAAACGGAACGTTTGACGTTTACTGTTACAGCGTTGATTTTGTTAACAGCAATGAGGTGTCAATCTCAGGCGTTGTGGGATTTGGCAAATGAGAACAAGGGCCTGTTGAAGATTTCCACACTGTTTACGGCGCAGAACGTGCGTGATCATCTGGGCAATGAGGATGGTATCAATAAAGCTGTTGACTGGTGCAAAAAGACCGGCGTTACGCACGTTTTTTTAGAAACGTTCAGGAGCAAATACACCGCCGATAGAAAAACTCTGGAACGTGCGAAAAAAAGATTCGCCGAAGAGGGTATTGATGTTTCCGGCTGTGTTACGACTACAGAGGTCGGCAAGATATCGACGGGCTGGAACCTGATTTCCTGTTATACAAATAAAGGTACGCAAGAGCAGCTTCAGGAAATCTTCGAATATACGGCCTCGATATTCGATGAGATTATGATTGATGACTTTCTTTTTACCGACTGCCAGTGTGGTGAGTGCAAGACGGCGCGCGGTAACAGGGCATGGGACGATTACCGCTGTGAGCTTATGGTTAGAATGGGCCGGGAGAGAATCCTGGCGCCGGCAAGGGCGGTCAATCCCGATGTTCAAATCATCATCAAGTATCCGCAATGGTATGACAATTTCCATAACCGGGGATATGAGGTTTTGCGTCAAACGGCCGACTACGAGAAGATATGGGTTGGTACCGAGACGCGCGATTATGAAAATGAGCGCTGGGGTGGAAAAGTTCAGTACGAAGCTTATTACATTATGCGATGGCTTGGCCAAATAGGCGGATTGAAAACGGGCGGTGGGTGGTTCGATCCTTATGGAACGACGGAAAATACGTACGTAGAGCAGGCGCGCCAGACCGTATTGGCCGATGCCAGGGAGATGCTGCTGTTTTGTTACGGTTCGTTGTTGCGAGATACAGGGCCGGCTAATGTGGAAAGGTTGCGAGAGGAGATTCCCGGATTGTTCAAGCTTGCCGGGCTGGTGCGCAACAAACCAATCAGAGGCATTCATGCCCCGAAGCCGGCCAACAGCGATGCGTATAATGAGCAGTACGTATATGATTTTGTGGGGATGTTGGGTTTGCCTCTTGTGCCTGCTGCTGAAGTACACTCTGATGCGACGGCCGCTTTTTTCCCGGTCCACGCGCTCAAAGACCCTGAATTCACCGCTAAGCTAAAAAGAATGCTCGCTGCGGGAAAGCCGGTGCTTATAACGGATGGGCTGGCTGGAAGGTTGGATGGTGTAAATCTTGATGATGAAAATTTAGTCATCCTGAAAGTAAACGGAAATCCCCGCAGCCTGCTTGAGCTGACTCGCGAACAGATAAAGCCTATCAGGGACAAATTATTGCGGCCGTTGGGAATAAAATTTGATGCTCCGAACAAAGTAGCCTTGTATCTTATTGGGGAAGATTGCCTGATTGTAGAGAATTTCAATGATGAGCCGGTCGATGCGACTCTTACATTTTCGAAGCCTGTCCGGACGCGAAAGGCGCTGGTTCTGCCGAACGATGGAGACGTGAAAATTTCGGAAAGTCGCGGTAGATTGCGTTTATCCGAAATAACTCCACGAACTTTAGTAGTGGTTAAATATTGAGGTGTCGCGGTTTTTTGTAAGGTATATTTGACTTTGCGGCCGAGCGGCTTGGACGGCTAAAGAAGTTTTTTGGGAGGGGAAAATCACGGTTTTTATCGGAATATGTAGCTTTCTTAGGAGTGTTTATCTACTCCCAAAATAAGAATCGTCAGAAATATTTCCTTGAATTATCCACTAACAGGATAATTTTTCACGAATCCATTGCAAAACCGGGGGAATTTGGGCATACTGGCGGTTCGCTGGGTGAAAAATTAAAAGGATTTTGAGCCCCGGCTTTATTGGAAGTTGTAACGTGTTTGTTAATAAGATGTTATATAAGAAATAATGCGATTCAAGCAGATCGTAGAAACAGCGATTCAAAAGGCAGCTTTTTTTTTAAGGTATTTTTTGGTGATAGCCTACAGTGGTTTAAGGAGTGTTTTTGGGGTTATCAACAAGTTATCCACAATAGAAAAATGCCAACGGGCGTAGTTTTTGAGCTCGTAATAACGCCAAAAAACAACACGATAGAAGCAGTTGGACTGTATAAGTGTTTATACATACAGGTTATAAGTTGAGTAGCGAACAGATGGAAATTTTGGTATTTAGGACAGCATGATGAAGAATCCTCTGATTACTATTGGCGAATCTATCCACGCTTCGATTCCAAAAACCGCTGCGATTATGAAACAGTTAGCGCAGCTTGGCTCCGGGGCCTATACAAAACAAACCGAGCAGTTAAATTATATTAAGTCTTTAATTGAATCGCAGGCTGCTGATGGTGCGAATTATATAGCGGTTAATCTCGATGCCTTTGGTGAGGACGAGCCTCAGCTTTGTGTCGATATGATGGTCGAATACGTCGGGTTTGTACGCAAGTGGGGCAATGGCGCTGCGGTTTGTATCGACAGCAGTGACAACGATGTCCTTAAGGCCGGCTTGAAAGAGTGGTATAATACCGATGAGAAAGTTAAAAAGCCGCTTATCAATTCCGTCAAAGTCTATACGACCGACCGCATTTTGCCTTTGAAGAAGGATTACGATTTTGCGTTCATCGGCCTTTTAGTCAGCGAGGAGGCATCTGTCGGCCCGGGAGGCTCACACTCGGTTGATGAGCTGTATTCCATAGCTAAGCGGATTTTCGATGAGGCGGTTGGCGAATATGGCTTTAATCCCGGTGAAATATTTTTCGACTCGACCGTGTTTCCATTGGCGATAGATATGCCGATGGAGCCTAATGTGCCGGGCTTTACATACAGGGCGTTCGAGACGATAAAGAAAATCAAAAGCGATCCCAAGATGAAAGATGTACATTGCTCGCTTGGTGTAAGCAATTGCGCCCGCGACCTGCCCGGGCGGAAGATTGGTATCTGCCGGGCCTATGTTGCCAAGGCGATCGAATACGGCCTCGATGCCGCGATTGTCAACGTTGGGCATCATTATGGTATGGTTGAGCCGGATGCGGAGTTGCTGGAGCTGGTCGATGCCTACGCTAAGATGGATGGCTCGGCCGAGAGATTGAACATCGCGATGGAGCTAATGGGGAAATTTTGCAGGGAAAACAGAAAATCCGCGAGGTAATTCCAAAAGTGCCGGAGATGTCTTTCGGTATTACTGTTTTTGAAAATTGCGAGGGTAATTAGAGCAGCAAAAGGCCGAACGCCATAACGAGCATCCCTGCAACTATCCCTGCAATAACCGTATGTTCATGACCATAGCGATGGGCCATAGGAAGCAGTTCATCCACTGAGATATATATCATAATTCCTGCGACAAATGCCAGGAGATATGCGATTAGATTCTCGGATATATACGGCATTAATATCAGGTAGCCTACAATCGCCCCCACAGGCTCGGCGACGCCGGAAAGAAAGGAGTAGAAGAACGCCTTGCCCCTGCTGCCTGTTGCGTAAAATATCGGCATTGATACCGAGATGCCTTCAGGTATGTTGTGAATAGCAATCGCGATAGCTATAAACAGGCCGAGCTTGACATCACTCAGAGCGGTTGCAAATGTGGCCAGCCCCTCCGGAAAGTTATGAATCCCGATAGCAAGGGCGGTTAAAAGTCCGGTTCTCATAAGGGACTCGTTTGTCCTTTGTTTCGAAGTATCATCAAGATCTTTGAATTCGTGCGGGTTCTCGACTGCAGGTATCAGGAGGTCTATGGCGCCGATAACGGCTATCCCGGTAAAGAAGGCGATGAGGCTCCAAAACTCACCTAAGGTTTTTATGGCTGATGTCAATAGCTCCATAAAGGAAATGTAAATCATCACGCCGGCTGAGAAACCCAACGAGATAGAAAGGTAAATAACCTTCGGCTTCCTGATGAAATAGGCGATAGCGCTTCCGATACCTGTCGAAAGCCCTGCAACGGCGGTGAGCAGTAAAGCTGGAATGACGTTTTCAGATACATCCATAACTGACCCCGATTGTCTTATGGAATACAATCTTTGTTTACGTATCTGACATAATAGTAATGCTGGAGACTTTTTGCAATTTCATTTTTTTTAATACGAACTGTTACGGCTGGGATTTTAGGCTTCCTTATTTGAGCGGTTTTTGTTAAACATTATTTGTTTGTAATCGGATTTCTGAATCATTCGGTAAAATTTTTTGGAGCAGGAAATGAGGGAAAATCGGTTTTTTACAAATCATACTACGATTATCGTTTTGTTGGCTTTTTTCATATGTTGCCAGGCACAGGAGCCGGGCTTGTTGCGAGCTGTTGGTTTAGCATTTGCAGCTTCTCAAGAAAGCGCCACCCGGGACAGTGTTTATTATGTTGCGGTTAACGGCGATGATTCCTGGTCAGGCCGAGTAGCCCGGGCAAATGCTGAACGGACGGATGGTCCGTTGGCTACGCTGGAAGCGGCGTGCAAAGCTGCGCGCACGCTTGGAACGAAACAACAGAAGAAAATAATTATTCAGCAGGGGCAATATTTCTTTGATGAGCCGTTAGTGCTTACTGATAGAGATGCGGGCCTGACTATAGAATCGGCGCCCGGTGCCAAGGTTGATATCTATGGCGGTCGAAAAGTTATTGGCTGGAAGAAAGATGGCGAGAAGTTTTATTCGGCCGAACTGCCCGGCGTAAAGAGCGGAAGCTGGGATTTCCGGGCACTGGTGGTCAACGGGCGTTTTTGCCCGCGCGCCCGGTTACCCGAGAAAGGATATTTCGAGCATCTAAGCAAGTTCGATGTTCCATGGATGAGCACTACCGGCGGCGGATGGAAGCGCAAGCCGTCGAAAGAAGAATTGACCACGTTAAAGTATCGCCCGGAGGACCTCGGTCCGTGGCTGGACATTAACAACGCCGAAGTTACTGTCTATCATATGTGGGACGAGTCGATGGTAGGTATTAGTACTATGGATACGGTCTCTCATAGTCTTACCTTTGCCAATCCATCCGGCCATCCGCCGGGAGCGTTCGGGGTAAAAAAGTACGTTGTCCGGAATGTGCGTCAGGGTTTGACGAAACCCGGACAGTGGTATCTGGACCGTTCGGCGGGCAAGGTAGTTTACTGGTCTTTGCCCGGTGAGGATATGACAAAGGCAGAAGCTTTTGCACCGACCATTGAATCTATCATTCGAATTGAAGGGGCCAGAGATAAGCCGGCCAGAGATATAACCATTCGAGGCATAACACTCTCGGTTACGACAACGCCGCTTGAGGCAGGCGGCTTCGGTGCGGGTAAATTCGATGGGGCTGTTACCATAACATCAGCTCAGAACTGCCGGCTGCTTGAGCTTGAAATTCTCAATGTCGGCGGGCAGGGAATCAAAGCCTCCGGCGATAATCTTCGCATCGAGCGCTGTGATGTACATCACACCGGCGCTTGCGGGATTAGATGTCGCGGCACTGCTTGTATTATCAGCGACAATCACATACATGACGTCGGTCTTACTTATCCGAGTGCCATTGCCATGCAGGGCGGCGGCAGAGACTGCTTGATAAGCCACAACGAAATCCACGAGACACCTTATACCGCTGTTAATTGCGGCGGACAAAACAACCGCATCGAGCACAATCTTATTTATCATGCGATGCAGGAGCTGCACGACGGCGCGGGCATCTATTGTTTTGCCGGTAATGGTCTTGTACTGAGAGGCAATTTCATCCGGGACATCGTTGACACCGGCGGTTATGGCGCATCGGCTTATTACCTCGATGAGAGGTCTGAGAACTGCCTGGTTGAGGGCAATCTGTCCATTGGTATAGCCAGGCCTTCACATAACCACATGGCCAAAAGAAATACTATCCGCAACAACGTATTTATCAGCGATGCCGATGCGAGACTGACGTTCCCGAAGTCATCGGATTATACCGTGGAGAAAAACATTGTTTACGCCAAAGGTAAAATCGTACTGGAAAATACCGATGCGATTACGACATTGCGAAATAACGTGCTGTTCAGCGAAGCTGG
>DAOUVA010000429.1 GCA_030667885.1 Phycisphaerae bacterium | reverse complement strand
TTTGCTGGTTACTTCGGCCGGAGTTTGTCGCCGGTTGGTAATTAGTCATTTTAATTAATTCCGTCCGAGACATATTTCACCCAGCCGCAATCATCAACACCATCTACGCTACCGTCCTTTGTGTTTTTCATCTGCTGATGCTATTGACGTCCTATAAAATCATAGCTGTATAGTCAGGAAATTTTATAATCATTAAATCTTGTGGTTTTGCATTCTCTTGTTCGTTTCTTATATTTTAATTGTCAGCTTGTTGTTGACAGAACTAAGAAAGTGAAGTTGTTAGTGAAGACTATATTGTCTTTGAACATTAATAATTTTGGATGGGGAGGTTTAGAAATGAATTATTTTGTACAGGTCAAAAAATGGATTGGTGAGATAACAGAAATTTCTTTGCTGCTGATAGCCCTTGGTGTCTCAGTAGAGGTACTGTTTGGCAGTAAAATTCCGTTTTTTAGCGGGATTGTAGCTAATCTCACCGGATTGATTAGCACTCTGGGCGAAAATGGTCTCGTTGGTTTAGTCGCTCTTGGTGTCATTCTCTTTCTTTTTCAGAAGAAAAAAGCAGTCGAACAGCATTCTAATCCGCAAATATAGCGCGGCTGGAGTACTGAATTAGTAGTTTCATCCTGGACCGAGATGGCCTGCTGCTCTTGTCGGCAAGGGCCAGATCGGTCTGGGATTTGTAAATAAGCGGGTTTTTCGACCGACGAAAATAACGACCCGCTCGAATGCCATCTCTGATGGTGGTATGCAGGAGAGTGCGGAAACCTTAAACGGATTCCGCATGTTTTTACGAGGAAAGGAAGGTGATGTAATGAGTAAGGACCCGGTTCGGTTCACAAGTCAGTGGGCTCTTATTGGCGTGATATTTTTTTATTCTATTGGAACAACCATGATCGCTCGTCATACGAAGCGAATATTTAAGCCTGCATCGGCGGGCGGCAGCGAACAGAGCGAATATTCCAGGATACCTGAAAAACCGAAACCGAATCAGCCTGCACCTTTGGTCGAGGCAAACTGGCAAAACAGCACTGTCGGCCTGATGCGGTGGGACTCTGATGAATCTAACATGACATTGTATGATGATGTCTACGGCGTTGAGCAGTTTTACAAAGATGGTAATACTACTGAACCGTCTGATGAAAGCAATACCGAAGAAATAGAAGAAATAAGTAGTAACCGTGACGCAGAGAAAAAGGAAGTTCAGCAGGAGCTGACCAAGATACGGACTCAGATAAATTGTGTAGAGACGATATTGAAGAAGGCGGTTATTAAACCCTATTGCGTTAACGGTCAGGTAAAAGGACTTCAAATAAACGGCCTGGACAAAATATCCGAAGCAAAGGCCCTTCTGCTTAAGAGCGGCGATATAATTCTTGCGGTAAACGGAAATACTTTAAGCAGTAAGAGAGATGCTTACGATATTTTCAAAAAAGCAAGGAAAGAGCCGATTATGATAATCGACCTTTTGCAGGATGGAGAGCCCAAAAAATTCCTTCTCGATTTCACGCCGGCTCCTGTTTTTAATCTGCTAAAATGACCTGATTCAAGCCGGAAGGCGGGGAAATTGGGTTTGATCCGGCTTCGCTCGGGGCTACGCCGCGACAAGTTGGATTTATTATTTTATGGTTCCTATCTGCATATTTCTTCGTAATCCTTTGTAAATACACACTTTGCATCAATATAAAGAATTTGAGCGTGTACATCAAGTCAGCAGTCTGCTTGCCTCCCGGTAAAGCACCCTCAATAGCCATCGCACTCCTAAAAGAGGAAAAGAGTCGATAGTGTCTCAGGTTACCAGTTGCGCTGAGCAAAATATCTTGAAAAATCATCAATTCTTTGATAGAATAGTCATTGAGGCAGATTTCTGAGTGTACCGAGTTGGGCCAGTTCATGTTGAAGACGGCCTCAAGAATGCTATGAAAGTTGGGTGATTGGCTTATTTGAAAGGGTTGAATAATGTCAAAGCGTTTTAGAGTTGGTAGTGCAATTGTAGCGATTCTGTTTCTGTGTTTGCCGGTGGTCGGCCAGCAGAAAGAGCCCAGTGGCGGTCGGCGCAGTGGCTCGATTGGGGGTAATGGATATCGCGAAGCGTCGGATTACGTGGTGAAGCGGCTGGGCCTGCGGCGTAAAAGCGTTGTGGTGGATATCGGGGCTGGTGACGGTTGGTGGTCGTCGAAGATAGCTGAGAAGCTCGGAGTCAAAGGCGTAATCCACGCCGGCGAAGTCGAACAGAAGAAAGTCGATGCAATGAAGGAGAAGTGGGAGGCTGTGCCTCAGATCAAGCCGTATTTATGCCCGACAGATGGGACCGGCCAGAAGGAGAATTCATGCGACCTGGTGTTTATTTCCAAGACGTATCACCACTTTGACAAGGATACTCACGTCGATTACCTTAGGCATTTGAAAAAGGTGGTCAAGCCTTCAGGGCGTGTGGTGATCATTGAGCTGCACGCTGATCTTGCGAGTGGGCGCGGTAAAGAGCATGCGTGGCGACCAGGTAGGTTATGTCAACAGGCAGAGCAAGCTGGGTGGATGCTGCTCCGATGTGAGCTAATCCCTGGTAGCGATCATTTCATGGCGACATTCGTTAAGCCGGAGGCCTTTGCCGAGAAACTCTCAAGGGGGCTTACGGCTGCAAAGAGAAAGCAATCCAAAGGCAAGCAATAAGCCTGTTCTATTGGAGAATGTTGTAATAATATACCAGCGAAGAGTAATTGGCCGGTGTATCGTTGTGATTGCCGTGTTCAGTGGAAATGATTCCCCAATTTCATTAACATTCAACATACCAGATAAGTCCTGAAATGCAACCACATTCAGCGGCGTCCCTATTGACGATTCAGCAGTTCTCGCCGCCGTTCCACATAGTAGAGATATGTCTGATAAGAAACGTCTGGGGGAACAAAATGGTCCAGCATGGGGATATATGCGCCTTTTTCCAACACAGGCTGCACTCGCTTTAACTCAGAGTCAACTCCCTGGCGTCCGCTGGCAATTGCGCGTTTGTCCAATCCACCAATCAATGTACAGTTCGGGTGTTTTTGCCTGAGAAGTACGGGATCGCAGCCGGCCGCTATCTCACAAGGGTGCATACCATCTATGCCGGCTTCCAGAAAAATCGGGAGCAGGTCGTTCGCTCGCCCGTCAGAATCTACCATTATGAGTTTGACGCCGCCGGCCCGTAAATAAGCTACTAAATCTTTATATGCCGGGAGCATATATTCACGAACGAAGTCCGGGGAGATCATCGGCGAAGTCTTGTACGCCATATCTTCCCAAATCTGAACGAAATCCACATGGCCCGTCGATAATACACGCTTCAGCAAGTCTTTTGCGAATTGCAGTCTGTCAGCGATGATCCGTCTCACCAATTGTGGTTGATCATAAAATGCCATGCTCCAGTTTTTAAGTCCCATGTAGTTTCTTGGAAAACCAAAGAAGCTTCTGAAATTCACACCAATGATCTCTCCTCGTTCTCGCCGCCAATGCAGGTCATCGTCAAAATCCTCACTGTATCGGCCCGAATCCGTGCCGTCCAGACGCGGCAAAAGATTTATATAGTCTGCTTCATTCTCAATCGGGAATCGAATAAAGTTTGGAATGGTCTTGAAGCTCTTGCGCTGGCGAAAGATTACTCCATTCGCGTCGGATATGACCTGTTCTTCCTCTGTTTCTTCGAGTACCTTCTCCTCAAAGGGTGGATATATTTCGCCGTTGATTTCAAGCCAGTTGACGTTGAAACTACGGTCCAATCGGAGGTAATCCTCAAGATGCCGAATGGATGTGACCCACCTGGGAAGTCCTTCACGGTGCCAACGGTCAAGGGTTTCCGGCCAGAGGCCCATCTCCATTAACGGAATTCGGTCTACAGGCTCAAAATGCATGTATTGCAGAAAGCGTTCGCGTTCGTTCATGTGCCGTGCCCTCACACTCGTATCGAGGCAAAATGTCCGGAATCAGCAATTATAGCCTGGCACACGAGTGGGGACTTGTCCCGCTTGTCGTTGGAATTCGAACTGCGGCCGGCTAACAACGAGTCAACCTTACAACGCCGCTTCTTTCCTGTCAACAACGCCGGATATGACGCGCCATGAAGCCTCAAGTGCGCATGGGGAATATAGACCCACTCGAGAACCGGGGCCTCCAGACTCCGCAACT
>DAOUVA010000438.1 GCA_030667885.1 Phycisphaerae bacterium | reverse complement strand
CTCTAATGCAACTTTGGATATCTGGCCGGCAACTACGTTATTGTGTTCACAAAATACCGCTAAGAACACAATCAACATTGGCCAAAAGACAAACGACCTATAATGTTTGCAGTGGTCAGAAACCGACATAAGAACCCGCCTCTCAGTTGAAAGATTAAGTAATACTCCTTTCAAAACTATCGGCAAACTCAAACCCCGGGAATAGTGCTTTTTATACTGAAACCAAGGCAAAGGTATGAAAGCCTTAAACCATAGAAATTAGGCAAAGGTTTATATTTTATCTCACTGGAATGACAAAAGAAAGTCCGAGAATACTAAGCAGGGAATACGAGACAGATACTTCAAACTTTCGAGCGTTTTATCATAAAATTTCGTCCGTGATATTTGTCGTTATCAGAAACGATTATTATGTTTTAGATAGCTAACAAAGTTACAGTTCTTCTTAATGAAACATATGATTATGGGGCGGTAATTGAGACTTAGTATAATGACATACAGGAATGAAAAAAATCGCATAGCTCACTACCATAAAAATCGTTTTCTTGTACTCACTTTTATAATTCTACTTATAGAGAGTATAGCCTGGGGCCAACCACAGCAAACCAAAAAAGCTCTTTCGTGCAAAACACTCAGAGCAATGGCAAGAGTGTATATGGCTTATGGAGAATACACAAAAGCACAGCCATTGGCAGAGCAGGCATTAACTTTGGCGAAAAGTAAAGGTGAATCAGATTCTGAACTTTCTATGTGCCTGATTGACTTGGCGACACTTTATAAAAGCCAGGACAAGCTGCTCGATGCAGAAATTATGTGCGAGCAGGGCCTTAAGCTACAGGAACAAGTCCTTTATAAAAGCCATCCTTATGTGGCTTATACATTAAGAACTTTAGGCTCAATCTATTCAGAGCAGGGTAACTATATCAAAGCCGAAAACGCCATGGAAAAGGCAATGGCTATTATGCTCGAAAGTCACACTGAAAATGATAAGGCATTGGCTCCATTCTGGGTAGATATTGCCGCCATTCTCGTTGCAAAGGGTGATTATAAGGAAGCCGAAAATTATTATAACAAGGCCATGGCATTCATAAATATCAGTTACGGGCCAGACCACCTTTATACAGCAAATGTTCTGGGTAATGTAGCAAAACTATATACTCTACAGGGAAGGCACGACGAAGCAGAAAAGTTGATTGACCGTACAATAGCAAAACAGGAGAGTATCTACGGGCCGGAACATCACCTTGTAGCTCAGAGCTGGTTGACCAAGGCAAGAATCTGTCATGCAAAGCGAAGCTACGCCAATTCAGAGAAACTGTTTGAAAAGGCTCTGAACTCCGTTAGAAAATCAGGCAATATGGCCTTATTCACAAAGCTCGAACAACGTGTCGAAGAAATCCGTACTGGCAAACAGAGCTTATCCAGGCCGGTTGCAATAGCTGTAGATAAAGACCTTAAAACAACAAGATAAATCGTATATAATAAGCTCTCCCTCTGATGGGCGGGCTTATTTGACAAAGCAATAAATAATCTCCCAATTCAAATCCTCCTTATCAATTACTGAAAATTTCACTCCCTTCCCCTAAGCCCTGCATCAAATGCAGCCATTTCGCTGCTTTACTCCCTATCAGGTCTTTGCCGTATTTTTCGATTGCTTAACGTGACGAGTCCGAATATAATTATATATTAAGATCGAGCTAATAATGCTGTTAGCCACCTCTTGCAGGTCAACCCGGATGGGGAAGATAGATGGGCAGTTCGAGAAACGCCAAACCATCCGTAGTGGAGTGGATGATTTTGGACGGTTATTTCCATTAAGACATAAAGTGGCTGCAAATATAAAGAATAAGCACATAAAAAATACGCCAATTAACAACAATGAAAGTAAAAACCATCAGCTTCAAAAACATGTTTTTAAAAAGCTTTAGTCTTACTTTTTTTATCACAGCAATCATTTCTACTCCAATATTCACTCCCAGAGCAGCCAATGCACAGGTACAATCATCTTCTCCTGGTTATAATGAGGCTGTACGATATGTACGCAGTTTTAATTTCGAATCCCTTCGTCTGGCCATTGAAGACCTTATCGAAACCTTTGGGCAAAGGTATCCAAAAGGCCAATATTATTTCGAATCCCTGGGTAATCTGGAAATATCATGTGATTTTATCCTCGACTCTTTAAATCGTGATGACAATTCAGTCAGAGCAGATGTACTAAAACTCGCGCACGACCTTAACAAGTTGCGGATTGATGCACTGCTTTCCAATCCACTTCTCGATTTTGAGAAACTGCTGCTGCTCAAACGCAAACGCGGCCAACTCGGTCTGCCCGTTAACCACAAGTGCAACACGGGCATAGAGAGAACCGGTTATGATAACGAAATCGCTATGCTGGCGCCTGTACATACTGACGGGATATTGCAAACACTTTTTCGACCATCAGAGAGCCTGTTCGTCGGTGAAATGGACCTGAACTTTGGCGCCAAGAAGCTGCTTTTTACCATGCCCAAGAGCAAGAGCTGGCAAATCTTTGAAATTAAAACCGATGGCAGCGGCCTTCGACAAGTCTCGCAAGGACAGCACCAGGAAGATGTCGATAACTTTGACGGCTGTTATCTGCCCGATGGGCGAATCGTCTTTTCCTCTACTGCCTCATATACGGGAGTACCCTGCTGGCACGGCAAAGAGCGTGCATGCAGTATCTACCGTATGGATGCAGATGGCGGCAACATGCGTCAGTTGTGTTTCGATCAGGACCTCGACCTTCACCCCGCTGTGCTACCAACAGGACAGGTGATATTCAGTCGTTGGGACTACACGGGGCCTATGCACATCTATCTACGTCCTTTGATGGTGATGAATCCCGACGGTACCGGCCAGAGGTCGGTTTATGGAAGCAATTCGTATTGGCCGAACGCACTTTATTACCCACGAGGAATACCCGGTTCACCAAACAAAATTGTGGCTATTATCGCAGGATATCACGGAGTGCCACGCATGGGTGAGCTGGGAATATTTGATATTACCAAGGGCTGGTATCAGGCCGATGGCGTTGTCCAGCGAATTCTTGCCCGGGGCAAGCCCGTCAAGACGGTCATTCGCGATAATCTCGTCGATAAATCCTGGCCCAAGTTCCTTCATCCATACCCACTCAGTGAAAAATATTTCCTCGTCGCCTCACATGTAAATCGCAAGTCTCCGTGGGGAATTTATCTGGTGGATGTATTCGACAACATGCTGCCGATTCATGTTCAGCCCAGGTATGACTTTTTCGAACCAATTCCATTAATCAAGACACCCCTTCCGCCGTCAATCCCGGACAGAGTGGACCTGAAACGACAGGACGCCGTTGTATATCTTCACGACGTCTATGCAGGCCCGGGACTGGCCGGTGTACCACGGGGTACGGTGAAAAGATTACGAATTGTGGCCTATCATTTCGGCTACCCGGGAATGGCCGGGCCGGATAAAATCGGTTGCGGAGGACCTTGGGAAGTAATGCGAATCATTGGTACCGTGCCACTGCACGAAGATGGCTCAGCAATGTTCAGTGTTCCAGCCAACACGCCACTGACCATTCAGGCACTGGATGAGCAAGGCAAGGCCGTGCAACTGATGCGAAGCTGGTTCACGGCGATGCCCGGTGAGACCGTTTCCTGTGTTGGTTGTCACGAACAGCCGAAGCAAATCCCAATAACCCACAACAGACTGGCCGCCACTCGTCCGCCAGTCCAAATCGAACCATGGATGGTCCGCCGAGAGGTCTTGATTTTGAAAGAGACGTTCAACCGGTACTGGACAAATATTGCATCTCCTGCCATAACAGCCGACAACGTCCTGATAAAAAGAATATCGCCGACCTGCGTTCGGAACGTTTTGTGAAAAACTATAGCGGACGAGAGCTTACGAAGCTGGGGGCAAACCGATTGCACCCGACTGTCCTAAAAGCACTCGGAGGAACGAAGGTT
>DAOUVA010000372.1 GCA_030667885.1 Phycisphaerae bacterium | reverse complement strand
AATGGATTACATTTCAAACCTAAGAAAAGCTCCATATGTTCAATACTTCTCTTTGCTTATAAACGACTAAATAACGCCGAATCTAAGCTTCCCGGCCTAAAGCATTTTCGTATACTGCTTCATCCTGAGCGGATCCGAAAGACTAATCCGCTCACAGGCATCCAGTATCTCGCATCGAAAAAGTCTGAATTCACCAAATGTCCATTTAGTCGAAAATGCCTTTTAACAGCATTAAAAACGGCTTTTTTCCGGCCGACTTGACTTTTGGCCGATTATGACTATATTTAAGTAGTTGGAAGGTAATATTTTATCAGTTTTTTCAAGGGGTACCCTTTGTAATCGGGATTTCGGAGGGGTGTCACAAACCGCCTGTTTCCTGGCGGAGCCAAAGCTTTATGGCAGGGATGTTTGATAATAGTACGGTTATTCAGGTTCAGCAGGCCAATGACATCGTTGATGTCATAAGTGAACATGTGAGCTTAAAAAGAAAGGGCCGGGAGATGGTCGGGCTCTGCCCATTCCACGATGACAATCGCCCGAGTATGAACGTCAACGCCGTCAAGCAGATATTCAAATGCTTTGCCTGCGGTGCTGGCGGAGATGTCTTCAAATTTCTCCAGATGCGGGAGAACCTCACTTTCCCCCAGGCCATAGAAAGGCTGGCCGAGCGTGCGGGCATTAAGCTAAAACCTGTCCAATATTCCCAAAGGCCGGGCCGGAACCAAACGCCCTCAACGGAAATCGACCCGAACAAACTGGCAAAGGTCAACGCCTGGGCCGCTAACTACTTCCAGCAAAACCTCCAGGACGAAAAAAGGGGTAAATACGCCCGCGACTACCTCGAACAAAGGCAGATAACCTCCGAGAGCATAAAAAATTGGAAGCTCGGTCTGGCAATCGGTTCGCCCGATGATTTACTCAACACCGCTCGCGAAAAAAATGCGCAGATCAAACTCCTGGAACCCGCGGGCCTCACCACCGGCCAAAATCAGGACAAGTTCGTAAATCGCCTGATGTTCACAATTACCGATGTAACCGGCCGGGTCATCGGCTTTGGCGGCCGAACTTTAGACGATTCAGGAGCCAAATACATAAATTCTCCGACAACCCCACTCTTCGACAAAAGCAATTCACTCTACGGCCTCGAGCAGGCACGCCATCAAATTGTCTCGACCGGCACCGCTGTTGTCGTCGAAGGTTACACCGACTGCATAATGGCACACCAATTCGGCTGTACCAACATTGTAGCATCCCTGGGAACAAGTTTCACCGCCGGCCACGGACGCATCCTCCGGCGCTATGCTAAAAAAATAATTTTGCTTTTCGATAGTGATGTCGCCGGCCTTGAAGCCGCCAACAGGGCCCTTGATGTCTGTCTGGCACAGCGCGTAGATATAAGACTTGCCTCGATCCCTGAAGGTAAAGACCCGTGCGATTTTCTTTTGGCCGCCGGCAAAGAGCGATTCGAACAGCTCTTGAGCGATGCTGTCGATGTCTTCCAGTTCAAGTGGAACAGATTAACGGCCGGTTTCGGCAGCGACGACACCCTTGCCGGCAAAAGGTCGGCGATTGAAGAGTACTTGCAGACCATAGCAACCGCGCTGTTGGCCGGCAATGTCTCGCCAATAGACCGAGGTTTGATAGTTAACCGGGTTTCGAAGATCATCGGCCTTGATACCAGGCAAATTAATGATGAACTGAAAAGAAGGCTCAGCCAGGCCCAGAGAAACGCAAGCTATAATACCGAAAAGCAAACAGCCCAACCAACAGATTACGGCCGCGGCCTCTTCGCCTCAGCCCAGCGGGAGGTCCTTGAAGTATTGCTCAACGAACCTAACCTCTTTGAGATTGTAAAACAAAAAATTACCCCGGACATCTTCGATGTGCCGATATCAAAACAAATCGCCGAGATAGTGTTTGAAACCCTCAATAACGATATAAATGCTTCGCTTGCGGAGATATTGGCAAAAACCGAATCCATAGAGCTCGGCAATTCTCTTGTCGAATTAAGCCAGGCCGGACAGGAAAAAGGAAACTTCCAGGCCCGCCTGATAGGGGCCCTCGATGCGATTGAGCGCCACCGGGCACAGAAACAAAACAGTTTCATTAAAACAATAGATGACCAGAAGCAATTTCTGCGCGAAGTCTATGAAAATACCGGAAAGGAAAACCCGCACAATGTGGGTATGGTATAGTGAACAACCGTCGGCAAAGAGCCGTAAAGAATAATATACGTAGCAAACTGTCCGGATTCCATCAGGAGTGAGGACGATTTGGATTTGTGTCTATGTGATTATTGATTGATTTTACAAAACGTATACAAAGGTGCAATTGTGACAAAAAAACGAGTTGTGGCAAAAAAAAGAAAAAAGAGAGCTAAAAAAACTACCTTCAATAAAAAAAATAAAGACAAAGACATTGAAGTCGAAATTGACGAGCAGCCCCCGAAGAGCATCGATATAAAAGACACAGAGCAGCAGATAAAATTGCTCATCGAAAAGGGCAAGAAAAAAGGCTTTCTTACTTACGAGGAGATGAACGACAACCTGCCCGATGACGCTATAAGCGCCAGCCGCCTGGACCGCCTCCTGGCAAACCTCGATGAAATGGGCGTCCGTCTGTTCGATGAAGATGACGTAGAATCCTATCAGGCCGCTAAAGCCCATGAAGAAGGGGAATTCGAAACGTCCGATGAAGATAAAGATGAAGACGAACATGAAGATGACAAAGATCAGCATCTAAAAGAAGACGTGTTGCTCGAACGGCAACTGGTCGGCGAAGACAACTCTCGCAGAATTGACGACCCTATTCGTATGTATTTGACTCAAATGGGCCGGATACCTCTGCTAACGAGAAAGTCTGAAATTGCTCTCGCGCGAAAAATTGAAATAGCGAGAATGACCTTTAGAAGGAAAATGCTTCAATGCGACTATTGCTCCCGGAACTCTCTTGATTTATTTCAACAGGTACAGAACGGCACGATGTCGTTCGACAGAACAATCAAAGTCGGCACGGCATATAGCCTCACCAAAAGTGTAATAAAAAAGCGGCTCGTTGTGAACATCAGGACGGTAGATAAGCTGCTCAAAATCAACCAGGACCTGTTCTCGAAAACTCTCACGCACCAAAGCAGCAAGGAAGCCCGAGCCACATTGAAATGGATACGTCGAAACAAACGAAAAATAGCAACACTGCTCGAAGAGCTAAGCTTGCGAACCAGCAGAATCCAGCCGGTCAAAAATAAGCTCCACGGCATCTGTGGTAAAATGCACCAATTAGAGAAAGCTATTGCGGCAGGCCCTGAAGGCCACATAACCGAAGAAGATATATATTCGATGAAGCAGGAGCTGTCCGGCCTGATCGAACTGGTTATGGAAATGCCGAATCAGCTCGACAAAAACCTGAACGTCCTGGACAGGGTCTTCAGCCAATATGAGAACACCAAGCGCGAACTCTCCAGCGCAAACCTCAGGCTGGTCGTTTCCATCGCCAAGAAATATCGCAACCGGGGCCTTAGCTTTCTGGATTTAATCCAGGAAGGCAACACCGGCCTGATGAGGGCTGTCGACAAATATGAGTATCGAAGGGGATACAAATTCAGCACCTATGCCACATGGTGGATTCGACAGGCCATAACCCGGGCCATTGCCGACCATGCACGAACGATTCGTATTCCGGTCCATATGATAGAGACAATGAGCCGCCTTCGAACCGCCAGCAAAATCCTCCATCAGAAGCTGGGCAGAGAAGCCACTATCGAAGAAATCGCCGAGGAAGCCGATATGACTGTCGATGAGACACGCAGGGTATTGAAGATATCCAAGCACCCGATCAGTCTCGACAGGCCGATAGGCGAAAGCGAGGACAGTTACTTCGGAGATTTTATCGAAGATAACTGCATCGACTCACCGGTGGCCTCGGCTACTCAGGAAATGCTCAAAGACAGAATCGATGTCGTCCTCAAAACACTTTCATATCGCGAACGCGAGATTATCAAGCTGCGATACGGAATCGGCGACGGCTATACTTATACCCTGGAGGAAGTCGGCAGAATCTTCAAAGTCACCCGCGAGCGAGTCAGGCAGGTCGAGGCAAAAGCAATACGAAAACTCCAGCACCCAGTCCGCGCCCGAAAACTCGAAGGCTTCATGGACCACAAAAGCGCGTAAAGCAGGCAATAGAAAATTATAGATTATAGATATGGATTTTAAGAAGTTCCCATAGATGTGTTCTATACTCTAAGGGGGCTATACACAATACACAACCGTCACCCTGAGCGCAGCCGAAGGGTCTGTTTAAATATAGTTGTCATTGCAGCAATCTCATCAGTTATAAATTTTGATTTGTAATTTTGCTATTTACATTTTTGTTTTTTAATATTATTACTGATTAGCACCGATTCTGGCAGATGTTTGTGAGAGAATTTTCATAGTGTTTGCGTAAATTAATATAATTGTGTAGGATATGCGACAAAATATATGAGAGGTTACTAAACTCCGAAGTTCGACGAATGCTATGTCCATTGCAAGTGTACAACTGATTAAAGATTTTAATCTTAAAGATGTATCTGCGCATGATTTTTTTCGTTCAGCTGAGGACATTGAAAAATATGCCGGTCGTCATCCTTACTCCCATCTTATGAGGCGAGCGTGGGAAACAATGCATCTAAACGGCATACTCTGTGTCGATAGTAGGCCGACGGTTTATTTCAAGGAAGTCAAACAAATTAGATCGAGGCTTTTAAGGGAACTTTATCAAAAATTCTGGAATCAAGGGCTTGCTACCCTGTTGGTAGTTAAAAGTGCAACGGATGTCCAGGTGTTCTCAAGTTTAGCAGAACCGGTGAGGGAAAACGAAGCGTTAAGCGATAAAGACCGTCTTGTGGAAACACTTAAGACAACGGCAACTTTTCTCCAGAGAGTAGAAACCGGACAAATTTACAGAGATCATCCCGAAAGTTTTAATTCGGATAAAGCTGTCGATAAGTTT
>DAOUVA010000203.1 GCA_030667885.1 Phycisphaerae bacterium | reverse complement strand
TGAAACAAAATAGAGTATGGGTTAGTTTATACATGTATGTAGTATTACTTTCAGTTGCTGGATCCTCTCTGGATGCAGCGGTTTATCACATTGATTCGCAAGCTGACTTTGATGTTTACAAAGAGGCTGAATTCATGGCGGGTGACACTATTCTCTTCAAACGAGGAGCCGTTTTTAATGGCATGTTTTCTCCCGGGGGAAGTGGAACGGACAAGGCCTCTATCTGTCTCAAGACCTACGGCGAGGGCCATAAGCCAATCATCAATGCGTTGGGGGAAAATACGGCCGGTATTCTTTTGAAGAATGTGGAGTTTTGGGAGATTGATGGGATTGAGATTACCAACACAGACGGAACCGATGAGGATCAAGGGACATTGTTTGGCATTTATGTGCTGGCTCGGGACACAGGCAAGACTCACCACCATATCCATATTACTAACTGTCACATCCATGATGTCAATGGGAAAGTTGCCGGCAAAGGCCGGGGTGGTATTCATGTCCATGTGGAGGGAGAGAAGCCGGCAAAATTTCATAATGTCCGTATTGTTGGTAACAGGATAGAGCGGGTCGGGGGAGTAGGAATTGGCAATAAGTCCCCTCATGCGAAAATACTTTTTGGAACTAAGGCAAAGGACCAACGCGTAGACTATTTCTGGACCAAAGTCTATGTAGCCGGTAATTTCATAGACCATACGGGCCGGAACAGTATCATAGCACGTGTTAGTGAGGATGCCGTATATGAGTACAATACCCTGGCAAACAGCAGCCGCTACAGTACGGGCCACAGCATATTCTGCTATAACACCCGGGGCATCAAGATCCAGTATAACGAAGTTTATGGGAATGTCGGAGAAGGTGGAAGAGACCGGGGCGCCTTTGATGCGGACTATAACTGTACCCATACCTACATTCAGTATAACTACAGCCACGACAATCTCTGGTTTTGCGGCATTATGAAACGGCCTACTCGTTATGTGTTTATTCGTTACAATATCAGCCAAAACGATAAGGAAGGCATATATTTCTATGGCTTTGAACGTGAAAAGTCAGCAGACTATGTTTACATCTATAATAATACCCACTATGTGAGTAAGGAGCTTGATGTCGAGGTATTTTGTGAGAATCGTACTCCATTGAATTCCGTGTTTGAAAACAATATATTTTACTTTGAAGGCGCGGGACGCTGGGGGAAAAACAGCAGAGGAATCAACACGAGGTTCAACAACAACCTGTACTTCAACATTTCACCGCATGAGTCTGATCGGAATCCTGTTGTGGGCGATCCCCTCTTTGAAGCGTCAGGTAAGGGAGGAAGCCGTATTGATATGAAAACCAGAGAATCCCTGCGTGGATATCGTCTGGCATCAAACTCACCTTGTATTGATAGTGGGAGTATTATTGCAGACAATGGAGGCTTGGATTTCTGGGGTAATAGAATCAGCGATAGTAAGCCCGATATTGGGGCGCATGAATGGAGCGAGAAGAATCGCTACAAAAGACAAGCTCTGGGTCAGCAAAAACAAATACAGCAATATACCAAATGATATTATGATGATTTTTTGGCAATGCAATCATCTCTTACAACCCCTGACGAGTTTCTTTTTTAGTTAGCTGAAAAACACAGCAATTTTTGGGTGACTTGCACCAGCTTCTATGAAGCTTAGTGACTTTCTGGAAGGTGGCCTGGCCAGAACTGGAGTTCAAATCAGGGCAATAACCCTGCAACTGTCTCTAAGAAACTACGGGCACTGAAGCGGCTGTTTCAATTGGCTGTTGAACGCAAGCAGTTGAATGAGAATCCGTTGAAATATATCAAGCAGCCGAAGTGGAGTAAGAGAGAAATCGAGGTCTATGCTACTGATGAGTGTGAGCAGATACTGAAGGATAGTCAGAAAAGAAAAACCCCCGTAATACGTATTAATCGACCGTGCAAGGACGGCAATGAGTGCCGGAATTGGAAGATATTTGGCACACATCTGGCACACGCCTGTTTTTTCGGGCAAATAAGGATTGACACATGTTTGGGAAGTTGTTATATTACCGCAACTTAGATTTTTTCGGGAGTGTAGCTCAGTTGGTAGAGCAACGGCTTTTTAAGCCGTAGGTCTTGGGTTCGAGCCCCAACGCTCTCATTTTTCGTAAAACATCGTAAACCTTATCCAAAGGACTCAAACACTCACGAGCCTCTGGGAGTAATTTGTCACGCCGCTTCTTTTCAAGGCCCTTGTCATATAGTATCCTTCGGCGGTAGGCGGCCGACTTCGGGAAGACTGACAAGTCCTGATCCCTCAGAGCAATGAGATATCGCCACTTAGCGGACTCAATAGGCGGGTAGTTACCCTCCTGAAACATGCGGGTATCTCGCTTTTTCCTCTCCCATCCGCACAGCAGGGATTTTGTATTTGATAGTGACTGAGCCTGCAATTTATTTGACCCCTGAGTTCAGAAATGCTATAATCCTTTTTGCAATGGGCGGGCAAGTGCGGATACCGCAAGCAACAAGAAATTACAAAAAGGTAGAAAAATGCATGAAGAGTACATGATCAATATGAAACACTGTAGAAATATGGCTTTACGAATTGCCAGAGATAAGCGAACAGGCTGGTCGCCGGAGCGGGTTAGCAAAGAATACCTGGATAAGCTCGATGCTAAGGTGCGAGCAATAATAATCAAATCCGTAATGTCCCACAGGTCGGTGGGCAAGACAATAAAGGATCTGATTTGAGAATGACTATATATCATTTGAATGATAGAAATCGAGCTTGATGCCAATCGTATAATACAATAGGCAGTGGTGCTACGTGGGCCAGGACCACATCTCCCTGTCCTCTCTCGGCCCGCTTTTTTCATTCTGGTTAGTCTCAAACCATCCGATCCTACCTCAGATCCCCTTCGGCTTGTGGCCAAATCGGATGACTCGGCGAGTTCGGATGAACATCTCCATGGAAGACCAGGTAATATCGTCGAGTTTCTCTTGCCATATCTTGGATTCGTTGCGGTGTTGGTAGTACTGACAATAAGGGACGCCTGTGTTCGCAAAGCACGTCGTAATATCGTAGCAAGGAAGTCTTGGAATGGACTGTCAGCAACTTAAACAGCAGTGAGTATTGCCAATTAACTGCTAATACTGTTTGGAATATCCTATAGTTAGAAATGGTGAATAACAGGATGGGTATAATCCTAATCTCTACGTGATATAGAAGGGTAACTGTGGTATTCCAGTGAAATGGAAGTTCTTAACAATTCCCATACGTACTTTTATTTCGGTTTTGTCCCGGTTGCGAGTCGGTAGCGAATATAGGTGAAAGTAGGTATCCTTTTTTGTATGCAAATAACCGATATACGTACACTGCTTCTCGTTGGCTGGAAGAACCGGTACAGGAAATTCAGGGAAGGAAACAGATGATACTATTAAATATTATTCTTGGTTTATGGGATAGGCCTATATAAATCATTCGATGACAAGCAGGATAGCGTTTTAGCTTGGATACCGAATGAACGACATTTACATGCTTTTTTGTAGTTTTTTTGCATTATTTTCAAAAAATCGTCCATTTAATAAATATTTTCAAAATAAATATGCGGAATTCCTAAAAAAGGCCCGTTTTTTCTTGACGTGAGACAGCTAATTTGATATTAATAAATATAAGGTGAAGTGTGTACTCGTATCGAGTTGTATCTAAAGGTAATTAGGCTTTAAAAACAGGTGCAACTTCAGCTTTCTTAATTTCAGGTGTATCAAATATCTATAGTTCCTGGGCAAACATCTATACGTATAGGTGAGGAGCAAGAGTTGGAGTGAGGTTGATTCCTCTGAAGGCAGGGTTTTTCTATTTCAACTCACGGATAGTTACTCATGGAAGTGGCTGAAAAGCCACGACCTACAATAAAGTTATTTTAAGCAGGCACAAGGTTTGGTGAAGATTCATTGTTGCTTGTGTGAAGGTTGTTCGAGACAGGCACGACCCGAAGGCAGCCTCTGTGTTTATTTGCCTGTCGATAACAACGAATGTTTTGGCTCGTTGCCAAAACAAAACGTCTAATCTTCTTACAAAAAAGAAGATACATTCAAAGGAGAAGTATTATGAGTAAGAGATTGTTTGTTTTATTAACTTCTTTTGTCCTGGTGTTGTCTCTGGTGTGTAATGCCGGAGCACAGGGCACCGGTTCGATCATGCGCGAGGTCTGGGAAGGCGTCGGCGGAGTGCTCGCATCGGACCTGACGGGTAACGCCGACTACCCTGACAATCCCACGTGGGGCAGTCTGTTGACGTTATTTGAGCAGCCTGAGGCAGACCTGGGCTCTGACTTCGGCGAACGAATCCACGGTTATCTCCATCCGGCGACTTCCGGTGACTACACGTTCTGGATCGCCGCCGACGACGGCTGCGAGCTTTTGCTGAGCACCGACGCCGACCCGGCCAATGCGGTCAGCATCGCCGGTCACGCCAGTTGGACAGACTCACGCAACTTCGATAGTATGCCTGAGCAGATGTCCGCACCCGTTGCGCTGGAAGCTGGCGGAAAATACTACATCTCAGCCATCGTCAAAGAAGCCGGCGGCGGCGACAACCTGTCGGTTGCCTGGCAAGGCCCTGACAGCCCGGATCGGGATGTCATTGACGGTAGTTTTCTCTCCCCGGCCCCATGGAACACTGTTCTCTTGAAGGCCAAGGATCCGAACCCGGCAGATGGTGCTGTTGATGCAGATACATCATCGTTGGAGTGGTCCGCGGCACCGACAGCAGCTTCCTACAAGGTATATCTGAGCACGGATGCTACCATTGAAGAGTCGGAATTGGTCGCAGAGACCGAGCTGACAATACACCTGGTGGCTCTGGATTCTGGGATGACCTACTACTGGCGGGTTGATGTGGTCGAGGCCGATGCAACCATACGTGAAGGTAACCTCTGGAGCTTTTCGACATTGCCTCTGGAAGCACACTTCCCGGATCCTGCTGACGGCGCCGAGGACGTAGAGTCCGGCACCACGCTTAGCTGGACGGCCGGCAAGGGCGTAATTATGCACGATGTGTACTTCGGTACAGATGAAGCACTCGTAGCAGCAGGAGACCCGAGCACATTCAAGGGCAAGGTCATGGTTACATCTTTTGATCCCGGCCCGCTTGAGCTGTTCACGGCTTACTACTGGAAGATCGATGAGTTTTCTGTTACCGGTACGAATGCCGGTCCTGTCTGGAGTTTCTCTGCTCCTGAATATATCATAATCGAAAGTAGTGAGACGGCTATTGACTACGACAATACTGCCGAGCCTTACGTTTCTGAGGTTGTCTGGGATACCCCGGCTGACTTGAGACGTGCTGGACTGGCGGACCTTACATTAATGTTCCAGGGCGGAGCTGCTTCTGAAGGCAGTCTCAGCTTAGACGAAGCAACCGGTACCTATTCGGTAACTGGTTCAGGGGCCGACATCTGGGGCAGCGCGGATCAATTCCACTATGCGTACAGAGAACTGAACGGCGATGCTGTAATGATTGCACGCGTAGCCGATAATGGCACCGGCACAAACGAATGGGCCAAGGGCGGCGTTATGATTCGCCAGAGCCTTGATGCCGGTTCGGCCCACCGTTATATGCCCATCACAGCTGGTGGCGGCAACGGTGCGAGTTTCCAGGGACGGCCCGTGGCTGACGCGGAATCGGTGAACGCCGATAGCGCTGAGGTTGTAGCACCTCCGTACTGGGTGAAGTTGGAGCGTGTTGGGAACGATTTCACAGGCTCTATCTCTCCCGATGGTGCCACCTGGACGCAAATTGGTGGCGTTGAGACGGTTGAGATGACGGATCCGGTCCTCATCGGTCTGGCCGTTACTTCACATGCAGCCGGCGAGAAGCGGACCATGACTTTCGACAACGTAGATATTGTTGGTGATGTAAGTGCTGATGATTATTCAACAGACATTGGCATAGCCAACAATGCTCCAGCATCCATATATGTAACGCTGGAAGATAGTACAGGTGCAATGGCTACTGTAACTCATGGAAATCCTGCAGCTACGAATATTGAATCGTGGCGGCAATGGACAATTCCGCTGGACAAATTCAAAGGCGTTGATGCAACATCAGCAGCGAAGATGTACGTTGGTGTTGGTGATGGGACCCCCGGTGGTACCGGCTCAATCACCGTCGATGACATTAATGTTGTCAAGCCGACCGGTGGTGCCAATATTATCTGGGTCTCTGGTTTCTATGATGACAACGCTGACGGCGCTCCGGATGACCAGGAATGGGTTGACATTCTTACGGCAGCAGGCCATACAGTTGACTACACTCCGGGTTGGCTTGAACTCGACGATGCTCAGGTAGCCACACTCAATGCTGCTGACCTTGTTATCGTAAGTCGTAACAGCAACAGCGGCGACTACGCTAGCGATGATGCTGAGGTAGCCAGATGGAACTCAGTTACGACACCACTGATCCTGAGTTCGACACATATCGTCAGAAACAGTCGCTGGAAATGGGTGGATTCCACCAGCATCCTGAATCTTGCTCCTGCGATGGTTCTTGCAGATGGCACTGAGATTCCGGGCATAAATGCAGAAGTTGGTCCAGCCTCATTCATTGATGCTGTTGTGGGCAACGGTACAGTGCTCGCGACAGGTGACGGCTTGCCCTTCATCTTCGAATTCGAAGCCGGAGTAGAATACTATGATGGCGCAGGCCAGACGGCAGGCGGTCCGCGTGTATTCTTCACCGCTGGCACGCAGGAAGATGCTACTTTGGGAATTGGTCGAGGCGAGATGAATCTGACCCCCGAAGCCCTGGCACTTTTCATGGCCACAGTCGATAGGTTGTTGCCCCCTGTTGCCCCGTCTGATGTCACCGTACCTGGCGATATCGTCAAGGGTGTTCCCGGCGATGGTAATTGGCCTGGCGGGGAAACACCTGACTTGGCGATTGATGATAATACCGGGACAAAGTTTCTGCATTTCGCAGGCGCAACTGAACCCACCGGTATTAAGATTACACCTTTAGATGGCCCAACTATTGTTACGGGACTGACCTTCACGACAGCCAATGACGCTATAGAGCGTGATCCTGTTGCATACGAACTGTCTGGTTCGAATGACAGCATTGATGGTCCATATACTTTGATTGCCAGTGGCGATATCGTTGATTTCGCCCAGGAGGCAGCTTGGCCGCGCTTCACAAAGAATGAAACTGCGATTTCATTCAGCAATGATGTAGCGTATGCACACTATCAGGTTATGTTCCCGGCAGTCAGAGACGCTGCAAGTGCGAATAGTATGCAGATAGCTGAAGTGGAGTTAATTGGAATCCCCAAACCGATACCGGCTGATGTCACTGCGTCAGGGGATGTCGTTAAGGGTGTTCCGGATGAACCAAGAGATGGTGACGTTGCTGGTTGGCCTGATGGCGAGTATCCCGGTTTAGCGGTCGATGACGATGTGTCGACCAAGTTCCTGCACTTCAAAGGTGAATTGGAACCCACCGGTATCCAGGTAGAGCCGGCTTCTGGTGCGAGTATTGTTACGGGACTGACTTTCACAACAGCCAACGACGCTCCAGA
>DAOUVA010000088.1 GCA_030667885.1 Phycisphaerae bacterium | reverse complement strand
TGGCGACTTTCTCAGCATTAGCATAAAACTTTTTTACAGGAAAAACTTGATATTATCGGCGGTATGGATTTGGAATAGTGTTCCATATTTCTGTAAGTAACGTAATAAAAAAACGTTAGGTGTTGTTAAACATGAGGAAGTGGTGTTATTTTTAAAAAATATTTTTTTGAACATTTTGATAGATATAACGATATAATACTATATAGTAATATAGCTATGTGATTTATTGTGGGATTTTAAAATGAATGAAAAGACAGCAGAAAACGTTGCAGAGGTCCTAAAGGCTGTAGCGCACCCGATTAGACTTAAGATAGTAGAGTTGCTCGAAGCCGGAGAAATGTGTGTCGGTGACATTGTCGAGGCCCTGGGTGGAAAACAGGCCATAACCAGTCAGCAGCTTAATATGATGAAAGACAAAGGTGTGTTAAGCAGCAGGCGTTATGGTGCAAGAGTCTATTACCGGATAGAAAATAAGAATGTAATCAAGCTGCTGCATTGCATCAATGACCATTGTGAACAAAAGAAAGGGTAAAAAAAATGGAGATATTTAAAAATACAGTATTTGCAAGTGATGGTAAAACAGGTAAAATTTCTATGAGTGGAATGAGTGAAACACAAGTTGGTCCGCCTGCTCAATATGGAGGCAGCTCGGATTGGTTGAATCCTGAAGAGTTGCTGGTAGCGGCGGTGAACAGTTGTTTGATGATCGTCTTTTTCCATTTTGCCCAAAAGTCTCAGGTTGACCTTTTGTCTTATACTTCAGAAGCGGAAGGTAAGGTTGAAAAAACAAAAAATGGTCTTCGGTTTACCAATGTCGATGTTGTGGCAAAAGTGAGTTTGGGCAGGGCCGATTCGGCTCAAAAAATAACGGAAATAACGCAACTGACTGAAAAGTATTGTCTTGTTTCCAACTCCCTGGCATGCCCTGTTCAATTTAATGTAGAAGTGAATGGTTAACTGAATTTACAGATAAATAGAATTGTGGATGAAAAAAATGGACTTAAAGCAGAAAATCGCAAATTACTCAACAGAGCACTATAAACGAATCACCGTGATAATGGTGCTGTTCACTCTCGTACTCGGCGCATTCATTCCCTTGATAAAGGTCGATACCGACCCGGAAAATATGCTCTCGCCGGATGAGCCTGTGCGGATATTTCACAATCAGACAAAAAAACAGTTTGCTTTGAGTGATATAGTTGTAGTGGGCGTTGTAAATAATAAAGATCCGAATGGTGTTTTTAATACTTCATCATTAGCGAAGATTTATGAACTTACCGAATTTGCGAAAACACTGCGATGGCCTTCTGAAGAAGACCCCAATGAGCAAATCGGAGTCATCGAAGTCGATTTACTTGCGCTTTCGACTGTTGACCATATAGGCCAGGGCGGTCCCGGTGTGGTTACCTTTGAGTGGTTAATGAATAAACCGCCCGCTACTGATGCCGAGGCGCTGGAAATAAGAAATAAAGCGATGGCCAATCCTTTACTCAAAGGCACACTTATTTCAGAAGATGGCAAGGCTGTCTGTCTGTATCTCCCGTTAACGAGCAAGCATTTGAGTTATCAGGTATATAGCAAGCTGAAAGAAAAAATCACTGAATTCGAAGGCAGCGAGGAATATCACATCACGGGTCTTCCGGTGGCCGAAGACACTTTTGGCGTTGAAATGTTTATCCAGATGGCTGTCTCGGCGCCCCTGGCAATGGTGGTGATATTTATACTTATGCTGCTTTTCTTCCGCAAAATTGTCCTGGTTATCTCGCCGATGATTGTCGCAATGGTTTCGGTCATTTCCACGATGGGGCTTCTCATCGGTCTCGGATTTCCCGTACACATTATGAGTTCGATGATACCGATTTTCCTGATGCCGATAGCTGTCGTGGATTCGGTCCATATTCTCTCCGAATTCTTCGACCTTTACACCAAAGAAAAGGGCAGAAAAAAAACGATACTGGAAGTTATGAGCAATCTGTTTATGCCGATGCTTTACACTTCTTTAACTTCCGCCGCCGGCTTCGCTTCGCTGGCTCTTACCCCGATTCCGCCGGTACAGGTCTTCGGCATCTTTGTCGCTATTGGCATTATGATTGCTTGGATATGTACGATTACTTTTGTCCCCGCTTATGTGATGATGATTAAGGAAAGCTCACTTGAAAACTTCGGCCATGCAACAAAGCATGCGGAAAAACAAAGCCGGCTCGGAAAATTGCTAAGTGCGACCGGCCGCTTTACCTATACGAAAGCAAAGCCCATTCTCGTAATTATCCTGATAATTACGGCCGTAGCCCTATATGGTATTACGCGAATCCAGATAAATGATAATCCTGTTAAATGGTTTTCCAAAAGCCACCCTATCCGACAAGCGGATATA
Organism: Phycisphaerae bacterium; assembly: GCA_030667885.1. Lineage (GTDB taxonomy): Bacteria > Planctomycetota > Phycisphaerae > Sedimentisphaerales > Anaerobacaceae > NIOZ-UU13. The sequence continues at coordinate 8,422 of DAOUVA010000088.1, read as the reverse complement.
GAATTAAATAAACATTTTGGCGGGACCTATATGGCCTATCTGGTACTCGACCCCGTCGAAGATAAAACCGTTTCGACACAATATGTAGGCGACCTTAAAAATCGCCTTTCGGAAAAACTGTCCATCTTAAAAGAGGAACTGCCAAATGCTCCCGCCATGGCCCCTGAATTGGAAAAGAATATTTCCCAATACGCCTCAGATGCCAGGAGTAAAGAGGATTTACTAAGAAAATTAAGTGAGTTAGCCAATACAAAACTCGATACGGCCAAAGACGAAGATTATGACATCTGGTATGAGCTTACCGACTTTTTCGAGCTGGAAGCTGAGCGGTTAAAACCATTCAAACAACCTGACGTCCTGCGCTATATCTCAAAACTACAGGAACATCTTGCCCAGTCCGGCCTCGTCGGTAAAAGCAACTCCGTATCGGATGTTGTAAAGAAGGTCCACCAGGAGCTGATAGACGGAACGCCGGAAAATTATAAAATCCCCGATTCATCAAATGCCGTTGCTCAGTGTCTGCTCCAGTTCCAGAGCAGCCACAATCCCGATGACCTCTGGCACATGGTGACCATGGATTACATGCACACCAATATCTGGATGCAGTTGCCCAGCGGTGACAATAAGGATATGGAAAAAGTCGTTAAAGCGGTTGAAGAGTTTTTCAGCGAAAATCCGCCGCCGGTTCCCCTCAAATACGATTGGGCCGGGCTGACCTATATAAACACCGTCTGGCAGAACAAAATGGTCCGGGGTATGCTCCAGTCGTTTATGGGCAGCTTCATTATCGTCTTTATTATGATGGCGATACTCTTCCGTTCCCCACTGTGGGGTATCGTATGTATGGTACCTCTGTTGATAACCATAGTTGTTATCTATGGAATAATCGGCATGGTAGGTAAGGATTACGATATGCCCGTGGCGGTGCTCAGCGCATTGACGCTCGGAATGGCCGTCGATTTTGCGATACATTTCCTTGAACGTGCACGGGCAGAGTTTGCCCAAACCGGCTCATGGCAAAAAAGCGTCGGCCTGATGTTCGGTGAGCCGGCAAGTGCCATAACAAGAAATGTCCTCGTGATTGCAATAGGTTTTTTACCCCTGCTCGCCGCACCTTTGATACCTTATAAAACAGTCGGAATATTCTTATGTGCGATCATGGCCCTCTCAGGAGCTGTCACACTTCTGGCATTGCCTGCTATCTTGAAGCTACTTGAAAAGGTCTTATTCAGGGGAATAGGTCAGCCGAAATCGGTGACATGCAACTGTGGTTTCTGTCTGATTATCTCAATAGCAATAACTGTGCTGTTAGCGATTAATATGCATCAGTATTGGAAGCTGTCTCCCGGCAAACTGGCCGTTCTAAGCTTAATAGCGATACCAATAATGGTACTTTCCTGCGGAATAATGTCGCGCAGACAAGCGTGCAAAACCGCCGCCCAAAGAGAAAAAGAAATAGAATAGAAGTGATTTTTTCAGGAAGTTAATTATGACTATTGAAAGATACCTAAGAGGAATTGCGGGTTTTTTTGTGCTGTTAAGTGCGTTACTTGCTCATTATCATTCGCAATATTGGTTGTTTTTTGCCGCGTTTGTAGGCTTAAATCTGCTGCAGTCGGCCTTTACTAACTGGTGCCCGATGATTACCATATTAAAAAAGCTTGGCGTTAAAAGCCAAAATTAACCCAACAAGGAAAACGGAGGTGTAAAATGAAACAGGTATTAACAGTAATATTGGTTCTTGCTTTGTCCCTGCCGATGGTTGCCGCTGGCGAAAATGGTGCTTCTAAGGAAGTCCCTGACGTAGAGACCATCGTTAACAAGGCCAACATCGTAGCTTACTATCAGGGCAAAGACGGTAAGGCAAAAGTCACAATGACAATTACGAGCAAGCAGGACCAAAAGCGTCAGCGCAAGTTCAATATCTTAAGAAAAGACACTGAAGATGGCGGGGACCAGAAGTATTTTGTCTATTTCCAAAAGCCGGCCGACGTTCGCAAGATGGTCTTTATGGTTCACAAGCACGCCGACCCGGATAAAGATGATGACAGGTGGCTGTATCTGCCCGCTCTTGACCTGGTAAAGCGAATCGCTGCCGGCGACAAACGCACCAGTTTTGTCGGTTCGGACTTTTTATACGAGGATGTTTCAGGAAGAAGCCTTAAAGAGGACACTCACGAGCTTATCAGAACCACCGATGAGCTTTTTGTTGTGAAGAATACTCCCAAAAAACCCGATACGGTAGAGTTCAGCTATTACAATGTCTCGATAGACCGCAAAACTTACGTGCCGATGAAAATGGAGTTTTACGATCAAGAAAATAAACTCTACCGTGTTATAGAGTCAACAAAAGTTGAAATGATTCAGAAAATTCCCACCGTAGTCAAATCGGTCGTTTCCGACCTCAAGACCGGCAGCAAGACAGAAATGGAATTTGCTGACGTAAAGTATGATATAGACCTTGAGGATATCTTTCAGGAAAGGTATTTGCGAAGACCGCCGCGGGAGGTAACCAGATGATGCGGTATAGGATTATAATTGGCTTAGTGTTGATTTTACTCGCTGAAGTTGCCGTGGTGCAGGCCGAAGATGTCGCTTCTGAAGAAAAAGCCGATAATTCCATATTTTCTAAATTACCGCCGATAGAGATACACGGCTTTTATGAAAGCAGGGGAGGATATCGGCTCCGAAAAGACAAATACGAAAAAGATATGTCGATTATGGAAGATCGCCTCCAGCTTGATTTGTCCTCATATCCCGACTGGGGAGACCTGAAAGTAAAAGGTGATGTGATTGCAGATTGGGTTACTGAACGGGGCGACTTTGACCTGCGTGAAGCCAATATATTCGTCAGTCCTCTTGACTTTTTGGATCTGAAAGTCGGAAGGCAGGCTTTAACATGGGGGACCGGGGATTTAATCTTTATTAACGATCTGTTCCCGAAGGATTGGCAGTCTTTCTTTATCGGCCGGGATAACGAATACTTGAAAGCGCCGTCGGATGCCCTCAAAGCCAGTTTCTTTGGCGACTCAGCTAATCTTGATTTTGTCTATACGCCTCAATTTGACCCGGACCGCCATATAGATGGCACCAGGCTTTCATACTGGAACTCAAACCTCGGTCGCCTGGCGGGCGAAGATGCTGTAATTCATACAAACAAACCCAATAGGTGGTTCAGAGATTCCGAATTTGCAGCCAGACTGTACAAGAATATCGAAAATTACGAATTTGCACTTTATGGTTATCGAGGCTATTGGAAAAGTCCGAGCGGACAAGACGACTCGATGAGCCAGGCAATTTTCCCCGACCTAAATGTCTATGGCGCAAGTGTCCGTGGTGCTATCGGTAAAGGAATAGGCAATATTGAAGTGGGATATTACGAATCAGCCGATGACCTGAGCGGAAAAAATCCTCTCGTTGATAATTCTCAAATGCGGTATCTGGCCGGTTATACACAGGAAATTGCACAAGACTTTACGGCGGGCGTTCAATATTATCTTGAACAGATGCAGGATTTCAGCCAGTACAAAAATAGTCTCATATCTGGCCCCGCCCGGGACAAAGACAGGCATTTGATTACTCTGAGACTTACAAAGCTTTTGATGAATCAGAATCTGAGATGTTCCTTTTTCACCTACTATTCACCATCCGACAAGGATGTTTATATGCGTCCGAATGTCAATTACAAGATCGACGACAACACGGCCCTGGAGTTTGGCGCCAATATATTCTTCGGCGATTACCCGAATACTTTCTTCGGCCAGCTCCAGAATAATACGAATGTGTATGCAGGTATGCGATATACCTTCTAACCGGCATCTGCTTCCGGAGCGTTCTCCTGCTGTTCGGCAACCACTACAACGTTAACGGTTGCAGTCACATTATCTGCGAACTTAAGCGTTACCGCGTGAGTGCCGACTTCTTTTATATGCTCCGGTAGTTTAACAATCTCGTCGGCAACTTTGAATCCCTGCGCACGCAGGTTGGCCGCTATCTGACGTTCCGTGACCGAGCCGAATAAATGACCCTGCTCGTTGGCCTTGGCAGCTACAACAGCCTCGGCACCTTCAACAGCTTCGGCGGCTTTTTCGACTCGTTTGCTGTCCTCTATACGCTCCTCGGCACGCTTGGCCTTTTCTTCCGCTATTGCTCTAATGCTGTCCTTCGTTGCAGCCTTTGCCAGACCCTGTGGCAGCAAATAATTTCTTGCGTATCCGACGTTGACTTCGACAACATCTCCAAGCCAGCCAAGTTTCGTAATATCTTCACAAAGCAAAATCTTCATCGTGTTAGGCATTTTAGCCATTTTTGTCCCCTTGAACATTTTTCCCGTTAGATATAAATGTTTTCCTGCCATGCAAATATCTAATGGGTTTCATATTTCATCTTTCATATCACGTGAATCATACGTCCTTAATCCATTCACGAACTACCAATCAAACAGTAAACGGCAGCAATGCCATGTACCGGGCGCGTTTGATTGCTTTTTTCGCCTTTCTTTGACAGCCGGCGCAGTTGCCGCTGCGCTTGCGAGAGTATATTTTGCCGCGATTGGTCAAAAGCTTTTGCAGTGTACCAATATCTTTGTAGTCAACGTACTTTACACCTCTTCTGCAAAAACGACATTGTGTTTGTTCGCGGGTTCCTGCAAAGCCTGGCTTTTTTCTGTTATCATTTCTACTTGTATTATTTCTTCTGCCATTACTTCTTTCTATCATTTTTTACCTGCCTATTTTTAATATTTCATATCTTGGAATTTCCTTTTGAACACAAATAAATTCAATCACTCAATATCTAAAAATCGCAATCTGAATTCACATTTTTTAGGCTGATTCAGATTAAAACGGTATATCGTCATCGGCTGCCTGCTGTCTTGGTTGATTGTCTGTTCTGTTTGCGCTTTGCCCGCCACCTCCGCCGCCGCCACCTCCTCCTCCGCCGCCGAGAAACTCAAAATTCTCAACTGTAACTCTATGTTTGCTGCGCTTCGTGCCGTCCTGCGCCTCCCAGCTATCGAAAGTAAGACGTCCTTCGACAAACAGAGGATTTCCTTTTTTGCAATACTTATTGACAACTTCAGCTCTCTTACCGAACATTCTGCAGTCCACAAAACATGTCTCCTCCCGTTGACTGCCATCCTGTCCTTTCCAGTTTCGATTAACAGCCAGACCGAAATCAACCACCGGAGTCTGGCTTGGGGTATACGACAACTGCGGGTCACGCGTCAAATTGCCCATCAGCATAATTTTGTTAAAATTAGCCATTATTGCACTCTTCTTTCTGCTTCAACTTAAAATTCGTTTGTCCGGCCACACATCTGCCATTAGAGCAAACTTAAGGCTATAGTTGTTCTTTTTCGTCAGCTTGTTCGGAACCTTCGATCTGGTCCTGTTCCGGCTGCTTTTCTATTACATCTTCCGCTACTGGGCTTACGTCCGCCACCGGGCTTACATCCGATACCTCCAAATCCGCAGTTGTTTCTGCCGGGATCTCTTTGCTTTCTTCTGTTTGCTCAGCTTCTTCAGCCTTCTCGGCTTCTACAACCTCTTTCGCCGGGCTTACTGACTCTGCTGGAGTTTCTTGTGTCGTTTCCTTGCTTTCTTTTTCTTTTTCCAGCTTCGAAGCAGGAGTATCTTTCTCAATATCCTCTGGTCTGAGATGTTCGCCGCTGAGAATCAGAACACGCATAATTTTCTCTGAGAGCCGAACGGATGTTTCGATATCCTGTATTCTTCCGCCATCGACCCTGAAATAACTAAGGATATACGTCCCTCTGCTGGTTCGTTTAATATCATAGGCCAGTCTCCGGTCGTCCCACTTTTCTATCGAAACAATCTCAGCCTCAGCCTTTTCAAGTATTGTTCTGATAGTCGCGATAATCCCGTCCCAATCTGACCCGGTCAGAGCTGAATCGATAAGAAACATCCCTTCATATAATTTGTTCTTTGTTTCGGTTTCCAAGTTAATTACCTCCCGATATCATTTATCATTTTTTATCAAATTATCTGTTTCACTTTATTGCATACACACAAGTCGCTTTTGATTAATCATCGTACCTGTTAAATTCGTTCATTGTTTTCGCTGTGCCGTATTCTATCCAGCAAAGTACTGCTTTTCGCGCCCTCTCTATTGCTTCAGCCAGCAAGGGTTCTTCTTCTTTCGCCGGCTTATCGAGAACATGGTCCACAGCATCATCTTCACTACTGCGGCCAATACCGATTCGGCAGCGGGCAAAAGCATTTGTGCCGAGCTTTTCGATAATATCTGCCAGGCCGTTATGCCCTCCGGCAGACCCTTTTGCCCTGATTCGAATCCGGCCGGGCTCAAGATCCATATCGTCCGTTATCACGAGCAGGTCTCCAACGGAAAGCTTGTAAAAGCCCGACGCTGTTGCTACCGCCTGACCGCTCCGGTTCATAAACTGCCAGGGCTTTAACAATATTAACTTGTTAGCTGAAAATTCGCCCGAACCGAAACGGCCCCCGAACTTTCTTTGTTTTACTTCTATATTTAGCGTCTTCGACACCGAATCAATTACCTTAAAGCCCATGTTATGTCGCGTATTAACATACTCATCGCCCGGGTTACCCAGGCCGACGACAATTTTCATATCGCCCATAGTTCAATTATGCCCAAATGGCCTCATTATTTTTTGGCTTCCGGAGCTTTATTGTCCTCTTCTCCGGGTACCTTGGATTCAGTAATAACCTCAGGAGCAGTCGGCATTTCCTCTTCAACCTGTTCGGTCGTCTTGGCCGCGGCAACTAAATGACAGGTTACAAGCAGCGTCTCCGGCGGACTGATTAGTTTCACTCCTTCGGGAAGCTCAATATCACTGGCATGTAACGAATCACCGACTCCAACGTCTTTCACTAATACGACGATAGTCTCCGGAATGTCAGCTGCCCTGCATTCGATCTCCAGTTGGTCTGCGTGTTCTTCTATAATCCCGCCTTCGTGTGTGCCCTTGGCGGCGCCTGCGCCTTTAAGCTCAATTGGAACGTTCACTTTAATCGATTCGGTAATGTCAACCCGCATCAGGTCAGCATGAATGATGTTCTTACTTAAATAATCATACTGCAGGTCTTTGACAATGATCTTTTCTTTCTTCTTGTCAATTTGCACATCTAACAGCCTTTGTCCGTGATGCAGTACTTCTACGAAGTTATGTGCATCTAACGAAATGGCTACCGGGGTCTGCTTATGCCCGTAAACAATAGCAGGTATCCTGCCTTCCTTTCGTACCTTTTGGACGGCATTTGTACCGGTCCGTTCTCGAATTTCTGCTTTCAAAAACTTTGTTTTTGCCATAATCTTCTTACCTCAAATGGGTCCCATTTCCGACAGCTTCTCGCAAATTGGGAAACTTTGTCCTTTATCCTGTTCAAATATTGTTAAACAAGTTACTTATCGATTCATTCCTGTGAATTCTCTTTATCGCCTCACCTAACATAGATGCTACGCTTAATACCTTGATACTTCCAACCTCTTGTGCCCGTTCATTTAACGGAATTGTATTTGTGACTACTACTTCGTCAATCGGCGCCTGCTCCAGCCGTTCGAATGCTGGCGATGCAAAAACGCCGTGTGTGGCACTGACAAATATTTTTTCAGCTCCGCGTTCTTTAAGCAGACTCGCGGCACTGCACATTGTCCCGGCTGTGGCAATAATATCATCGCACATCAGGATATTTCTGCCTTCGACCTCGCCTATTATCTCATTGGCCTCGACTTCGCGGCCGTTGACTCGTTTTTTATGCACAATCGCCAGCTCTCCGCCAAGGTTCGATGCATATCTCGATGCCATCTTCATATTGCCGACGTCAGGTGAAACCACCGTCAGGTTATTAATCTTCTTGTCCCTGAAATACTTATTCAATACAAGCTCGCCAGTCAGATGATCGACCGGTATATCAAAAAAGCCCTGCAGCTGATTGGCATGCAGGTCTATCGCCAATACTCTGTTGGCCCCGGCCGTCGTTATAAGATTAGCCACTAATTTCGCTGTAATGGGTACACGTCCTTCGTCTTTCCTGTCCTGTCGGGCATAGCCGAAATATGGAATAACCACAGTAATACGGCTGGCGCTGGCTCTTCGCAAACAATCTAAATAAATTAAAAGCTCAACTAAATGCTCATCAACCGGCTTGCACGTTGACTGCACAACAAAGCAGTCTCTGCCGCGAACATCGTCCTCGACCCGGATGGCCTTTTCTCCATCCGGAAACCTTTCTATATGCGCACCGCCAAGTGGAATCCCCAAATATTTGCAAACATCACTTGCCAATTCAGGATTACTACTGCCGGAAAATATCTTCAGGTTATCACTTAGAAACATTTCTTAAAGCCTTTCCACCCAATTCGTTTACACTTTCTTGCGAAACCACTGTTCCCGCATTTATATGTGAATCGTCTTCTATCT
>DAOUVA010000206.1 GCA_030667885.1 Phycisphaerae bacterium | reverse complement strand
ACCATCGCAGGTGATGTTTAACACACCTGGGCCGTACTCAAGTATGTTGTAGCCGCCAACCTCGATGAGATACTTATTACCGGCGATTACTGGAAAAACGGTTTCCGATTGCCTGCCGCAGAAGTCGTCATTGCATCTGAGCATATTACCCAAACTCGGAGTTGAGCTGCAGCCGTTATAGGCGGCGAGCTTCGTGTCGAAGCTACTGCCGCAAAGGCTCACTGTGGCTGCGCCGGTGCAGGGAGCGGTATAGCAATACCAGATATTCTTGCCGGACATACAAACCTCGGGGCCATCGAAAGTTGCCTCTGTGGTATTGAATGCCTGGTTCGTTACATTACCGATTGATTTTGCATTCTGACGGTTGTCATTAGTCGGTGGAGCACCAATACTAACCTGTGCGATGCCGAGCAGTAATGCCAGCCCGCAAACAAATAATACTTTTGATTTAAATCTCTTCATAACTTAGGTCCTCCTGAAAATTTTTTTAGGTTATTTTTTAAACGTTTCTTTCCGGACATCACAATGCACATAACCAAATCTATAAGGTTAGTGCCACCGCTGCCGTCAAATGTAACGTTCATTTATCGTGGAAAACAATAAAAAATGAAAGATAAACATTGTTACCACTCCTCACTAAGTCTCTTGTTCACAAGTAATAAGATATCCTATTATCGTCTTAAAACCAAGGTGAAATTAAAGAATACACCGTTTTTTTTCTGTTCAAGCACTCGGCCCCCTAACTTTCTTTCTCACAAGCGGATACGCCCGAGAGTAGTAAAATTCAGCTTTTTTGGTCGTAGATTTTTTTGGGGTCATAGGTCATATCGCCGATAAACTCCAGATTTTTGTTTGTGTTACCCTTTAACAACGCGCGGTAAAAGCAGGACCGATAACCGACATGGCACTGGCCGGCATCAACCGTTACTTTGAGAATCAGGCAGTCCTGGTCGCAATCGACTAATATTTGTTCTACTTTTTGGACATGGCCGCTTTCTTCACCTTTCTTCCAAAGTTTTTGCCGTGACCTGCTGAAGTATGTGCCATAGCCGGTTTGGATGGTAATCTCAAGGGCTTGCTGATTCATATAAGCGACCATTAATACCTGGCCGGTCTGGCTGTCCTGTGCTATAGCTGTTATCAGACCGTTATCATCGAATTTCGGAATAAATTCTACGCCTTCCTCGATGTCTTTTTCTGTACTCACGTTTTTTGTCTCCTAAATTGTTATTTTTTACTGTATTGCAATGATGAATCTTACCGGTTATTATCTGCGAAAACAAGTTTTTTCAAGGCAAACTACTTTATATGCCAAAGACAAAAACTAAGAAAAGTAAATACATCTTCCTGTTTCTGCGTATTGCGGTTGTTACCGCTGGACTCATTTGGGTTGTAGTGTGGGTGTCTCGGGGACAGAGATGGAGCAATTTAACTTCGATTTTTCGTCAAATGAATTTGGGGGTGTTTGCGGCAACTCTCAGTATTTTCGTTTTTACTCAGGTAATGGTTGGATTTCGCTGGTGGCTTCTGCTCAAAACTCAATCTATTTTTATCGGTTTGGCCGCTGCCGTCAAACTCAATTTCCTGGGCTGGTTTTACAATAATTTTATGCCGGGTTCGGTGGGGGGGGATTTAGTTCGGGCCTGGTATGTTACAAAGCACACCGAAAAAAGGTTCGAGGCGGCCTTGAGCGTATTTGTTGACCGGATTATTGGATTGTTCAGCACGTTGATAATCGCGGGCTTTTTCTATACCCTTTTCCTGCGAAATCAGGCGGATGCTGTAACCTTCACCGGCCGAAGTGGTCCTCTTAAGCTTCTCACTGAATACAAGTGGGTTATCCTTTGGGCAATTGTGGTATTGGTTGCGATTTTTTGCGCACTGTTGTTGCAAAGGCGGGGACGGGTTTTGCTGCAAAAAGCCTGGTTTAATATTCGAATCAACACTCTCAGGGCCTTCGAAAAGTGTAAGAATGCTTTGATTGCTTACTCTGGAAGCCCGCTTACAATTCTTGCGGCCTTTGTGCTCACTGTTTCTTTGCAGATTATGGTAATCACAAGCTTCTGGTTTCTTGGAAAAAATCTTGGGATTACTGCGAGTCTCAAATATTACTATGTTTTTTTCACACTTACGTGGGTCCTGGGAGCATTACCTGTCAGTGTTGGTTGGGCCGTGGTAGTCGAAGGCACACTTGCCTATCTTTTTATCCATTATGCTGGCGTCGAAAAAGAGGCGGCGTTTGCACTGGTTATGTGCCAGCGTATAATATGGATGCTCGCTTCTCTGCCGGGGGTGGTGATACATTTGGTTGGGGCTCATTTACCGAAAGACTTTTTTGTTGACTATGATAAGCCGGTAGTTTAGTCTATGGCGATCTGGGTAAAAGCCGTTTTGTTGGCGGCTTTCGTTGTGAAAAACAGATAGAATCGATAATAATCAGGGGCTGTTTTTTTAATAGTATTCGATGGCGGGACACCTTAAAGGCTATTTTTTCCGTGGTTTAGCGGTACTCTTGCCGACTATCCTGACTATTGGGATATTCGTCTGGGGCTACCAGTTCATCCAGAATAATATCAGTATACATATTAATCGGAGTTTGGTTCGATTGCATATGCTTTCGACAGGGCTCGAGAAGGACGATATAACATATGAAAAAACTAAACAAACATGGACAAATTACTGGGTAGATGGATGGGGCTCTATAGCTGGCTTTCTGATAGCCCTGATTGCCGTTTGCATTGTTGGTGCGTTATTTGCCAGTGTTGTGGGAAGGACCCTCTGGCGGATGGTCGAAAAGTTCATAATGAACACGCCCGTTTTAAGTAAGGTCTATCCTTATGTGAAGCAGATAACTGATTTTTTGTTTGCACAGGAAGAGCAGGAAAAACTGCCATTCTCAAGGGTTGTTGCTGTTGAGTATCCAAGAAAAGGGATATGGTCTTTGGGGCTTGTTACAGGTTCCGGACTTACTAAGGTTGTGGACAACGTCAGAAAGGAATTTCTTACGGTTCTTATACCGACTTCACCGACACCATTTACCGGCTTTGTAATAATGATCCCGAAGAAGCAGACCATGGATATGGATATGACAATAGAGGAGGCGTTTAGGTTTACCGTCAGTGGTGGAGTTATTACACCGGGTCAGAAGCAGAATATGCCTGCTTTACCGCAGCCTGAGACGGGAGATCAGGAGTAAAAATGGATATTGTTTTAGATTCTAACAATTAGTTAAGGAGAATAATATTGCTTTTTACAATTACTGGTAAACACATTGAGATAACGGAAGCTATCAGAAAACATGCTGAAGAGAAAACTTCCAAGCTTCCCAAGTATTACAATAGTGTCAATCGGGTCGAAGTGATTATTGACGGCAATCAGGGCGGTAGTAATACCAGCGTTGAGATCATAGCAAGGGCCGAACACAGCAAGGTTTTCGTTGGAACCGAAACTGGTGAAGATGCGTACCGTTGCATTGATATGGCCGTCCACAAGCTTGAACGGCAGCTCAGAAGAGCAAAGAGTAAAGAACGAGATAATAAACACACCGCTGGTCCGGAACTGGAGTAGGTCGGTTCCTGGGATATGTGTTTGATTTGGCTTGATAGGCTATTGTGAATATTTTTGGGCTGATAAGATGAGATTTGAAGATTTTGTCTGTTTTGAGGCGACAATTCCGGAATTCCAGGCCGCCGACCGTGATGGCGCTATTGCCGAACTCGTTTCTTCGCTTGATAAAGCCGGAAAGCTGGGTGAAAGCAATGCTAAGGCGATTACCAGGGCCGTCATAAAAAGAGAAAACGAAGCAAGCACGGGAATGGGGAAAGGTGTTGCCGTTCCGCATGTGAAACATAAGGCTGTTAAGGATGTGGTCGTTGCGATTGGACAGAGCGGGGCGGGTATTGATTTTTCCGCTCTCGACAAACAGCCGGTTTACTCAGTAATACTTTTAATCAGCCCTGCCAATGAGACGGACAAGCATTTACAGGCGATGGAGAATATTTTCAGGAATTTGCAGTATGAGAAGTTCCGAAGCTTTCTCAGGCAGTGCCGCAGCGCTGAACAGATTGAAGACCTTCTCAGGGAGGCTGATGAGGGCTCGTCATTGTAATAAGTGGTAACGTTGGTTCGTGCCCGTAAAGGAGTAGTCCCGGGACCCGAGAATGAAGGCTGAGCAGAATTCATTGGGAAAAGTGGTTTGTGAAGCGGAAGTTGAGATAAAAAACGCCGATGGCCTCCACATGCGCCCTGCAATGCAGTTTGTTGATGTCGCAAACCAGTATAAAAGCGATATTACTGTCAGTAACAACGAAACTCAGGTCGATGGCAAGAGTATTATGCAGATGAGTATCCTCGCTGCGACTTGTGGGACAAAACTGAAAATCAAAGCCGAAGGTTCTGATGCCGGCATAGTAATCAGCGCTCTGAGAGAACTCGTGGAAGAAAAAATGTTTGGTGAGCCGGCGCCGTGAAATTAATTATTAAATAAATAAAAACCGAATATGGAAATCAAAAAGGGAATAGCTGTTTCGCCGGGCATATCTATTGCCAGGGCACTGATTCTAGATTCCGAAGATTATCGGATTCCCCACCGTTCGATAGAGACTTCACAACGGCCGACTGAGATTCAACGTGTCAGAAATGCCTTCAAGAGTGCTATCGGCGAATTAACAGAGCTTGATAAAGCGCATGGCCACACCGAGGGCAGCAAGATAAAAGATATTTTTGCGGTACATATGCGTTTTCTTCACGACAGAAGTCTGCGAAAGAAAATAACCGATTTAGTTCAGTCCGAATTGGTCACGGCCGAATACGCCGTATCCACCGTACTTCGTGAAATTGCATTGCATTTTACAAAAGAAAAGGATGCTTATATCAGTGAGAGGGCCGCTGATATTTACGATATTGAAAGGCGTTTGCTGATTCAGCTTCTTGACAAAAAACGCGAGGATGTTGGGCATCTGACCGAAGAGGTTACGATTATTGCTCGGGAATTGAGCCCTATTCAAACGGCCGGTTTTAACAGGAAGTTTGTAAAAGGTATTGCCAGCAATTCCGGCGGACGAACCAGTCATGCTGCCATTGTTGCACGCTCGTTAGGTATCCCTGCCGTCGTGGCCCTCGAAGACCTTACCGAGTACGTCAGTGGCGGTGACACTGTCATTGTTGACGGTAACCGCGGCATTGTCATTGTAAATCCTGACCAGCAGACAATCCAGCAATACCAAGAGTACTCGAAAGAATTTGCAGAGCTTGAGCACAAGCTCGATGAGATAAGAGAAAAGCCCGCTGTGACCCGCGATGGTGTCAAAATCAAATTGCTGGGCAATATCGAATTTCCCGATGAGACCGAGACTGTCCTGCAAAAAGGCGGCGAAGGTATTGGCCTCTATCGTACCGAGTTTCTGTATCTTAACAAGCGGACCGACCCGACGGAAGAAGAACATTATCAGGCCTTTGCCAAGACCGTCAAAGTTCTTCAAAACAGACCTGTCGTAATAAGGACTTTGGACCTTGGAGCGGATAAATATACTCAAAGAAAGCGTTTTGCTCCTGAGCCTAACCCGTTTTTAGGGCTTAGATCCATCAGATTTTGCCTGCAGAACCTGGCGATGTTCAAAACCCAGTTGCGCGCGATTTTACGGGCCTCCGTTCTCGGTGACGTCAGGATTATGTTTCCGCTGATTACAAATCTCCACGAGATCAAGCAGGCGAAGATGATTTTGCGGGATGTTATGGAAGACCTCGACGAAGAATCAATCGCGTACAACAGGGACATTAAAGTGGGCATTATGATTGAGACGCCGTCGTCGGCGCTGACCGCTTTTTCGCTTGCGAGGGATGTTGACTTTTTCAGTATAGGAACAAACGACCTTACTCAATATACATTGGCTGTTGACCGGGGCAATGAATTAGTCTCTCACCTGTATTCCTCTGCGGACCCTGCGGTGCTCCGGCTTATCAGGACAGTTATTCAGGACGCCCACAAGGCGCAGATAGACGTCAGCGTTTGCGGAGAGATGGCTTCTGAGCCGGAGTACATTATGCTGCTCTTGGGTATGGGATTGAGAACGCTCTCCCTTACCGCGCCGATGATACCCGAGATAAAGCAGATTGTCCGCTCGGTAACCATAGAAAACTGCAACAAAGTCGCCAGAAAGGTCCTTGGAATGAACTCCGAAAGACAGATTTCAAGCTACCTTCGTGCCGCCGCAAGAAAAATCCTGCCCGAGGCCTTTTGATGCACGGATGATTCTTCATATTTCCTGACGTCGAATTCGTACGTCATATTATTTCATCCCGAGTTTTTTGCCTTTTTCTAATAAAGCGATAGATTCTTCTATTCGCCGCTTTTTTGTCTCTGCCCTCTTTGCAACTGCAATCCAGCCGATATATTGTCTGCGATAAGATGGCGCGAGTTTATCGAAGTTTTCTTTCGCCTTTTTATTTTTAGCCAGCGCCTTCGCCAGTTCCGGCGGAACGTCGAATGATATTCTGGGGCTGCCGTCCTTCTCCCATAGCCCTGATTTCCTGGCCGTCTTTACCTTTGCAAGCCCAACATCAGTCATCTTTCCTTCTTTTATCATTTTATTGGCCCGCTTCCTGTTGAGCGCCGACCACCTGCTTTTCTCTTTTCTCGGAGTGAATTTGCGTACGTACCTTGCCTCGTCAATCTTCTTGATTATACTGTCTATCCATCCGAAACATAACGCCTCTTCGACAGCATCCTCATAACCAATCGTCGGCTTATGTGTATCTTTCTTATAGAAGATTAACCATACCCCGGCCTCCCCGGTATGATGCTCACTCAGCCACTTGCGCCATTGCTCTCTGTCGGTAACGTATAATTGTTTCATTTCATAATACCTGAACTCGTATTTGGCAAAGTTACGAAGGCTGGGCTTTAATCTGTCTTCCTGTTCTTCGCTGCAGCAATCCCAACATCAGCTCCACAATCCCAAGGCAGAAAAACAACGGTTGCAGCCAAATTGTCAGCCCAATCCACCAGACCTGAGCGGTGATCCATATCACCAGAAACGCGCCTGATACGGCAGCGATTTCACCGGCATATCGATACCGTAAGATGGACAAAACACCCCCGGCCAGGCTCCCAAAGCCGATGACAACTAAAAGAATGAGCCCCGGGATAAGGTAATCAGAAAAGGGCGATTTATTGAGCAAATCCATTTGAAATCCGAGATTCGCACCGCTGGGCTCGGTGACCAGTCCAAAACCTCCGGCAACACCGCCAATACCAATAAACACCCCAAGGCCCCCTAATACCAAAGCTAACCATCTGCCTTTCTTTCCTTTCTCGTTCATAGACAAAACTCCTGTGTTGGTTTGGTAATCGGTCCTGGCGGGATTCAAGGCAATCCCGCAATCTTATCGTTTTGCCGATTCCCTCTTATTGCCCGGTCATTATGGGCGGTATTATTGTCGAAGGCAAATAAAAAAGCTTGTTTTTCAGTCATGTTTCGCCATAATGTTAAGCTATATGT
>DAOUVA010000274.1 GCA_030667885.1 Phycisphaerae bacterium | reverse complement strand
TCTACTATACAAAAAGAGAACATGCCATCGATTTTATGCACCATATTGATTCCATATTCCTCATACAAGTGTAGAAGAATTTCCGTATCGCTGCCAGTTTTGAATTTATGACGTGGCTTCAGTTCCTGGGCAAGTTTATGGTAGTTATAAATTTCACCATTGGCCATAACGGCCAGAGATTTATCTTCATTAAATATCGGCTGATTGCCCCATTCCGGATCCATAATAGACAAGCGAACATGCCCAAATACACCGTCAGTTCCCTGATGGAGCCCACGGGCATCCGGTCCGCGATGATGTAACAGAGCCATCATACTCTTAACTGTGTTATGGTCAAATTTACCTTGAATACCACAAATTCCACACATAAAATACTCCCGTACTTATCAATCCATATTGTTTGCCAGAGGTTCATATAATAATGCTTTATTTCCTTCTTTTTCTTCCCACATAGGCAGCCAAATCGGATATGGTTTCTATGCCAAGTTTTTTTGCGTGTTCTTTCCGCATTGTGAGGGTATAAGTATTATTAAAGCCAAAAGGTTTCAGCCACATCAAGTTGTACCGCTTGCTAAATTCTTCTTTTACGATTTTATAAGTCTCATCCGGATTAGAAATAACATCCCTTTTCAAGATAGTAACCAGGCCTGTGCCTGTATATTCAGCATACAGATCAATATCCCCTGCTTTAAGTGCGTTAAAGGCGATCATGGTACTGCCAAGATTCAGTTTGCGGATCACTTTGATGTTTGAACTGGTTTCGATCAGAATCGCCATCAATTCACCTATAATTTCCTGTTCAGTGAATTCCTTGCTGCCGATGGTTACTTCACCCATAAAATCATCCGGTGGCTTAAAGTCCCCTTGTATAAGGCCCTGACTTAGCAAGAATTCATGAGCGACATCATAGGCGATGCGGCCGTGTTCATCCACCTCGAAATTTAGTTTTTGCATAGTTTTATTTGATAATCTGCCTGCAAGCTGATTCAATATGTCTTTGAGTTCGGGAAACTTTTTCAAGGTTTCCTGCCTTACCAATGGTGCCCCGTAGTAAGGTGGGAAAAACTCCTTATCATCTTCCAACACAAAGAGATTGTAAGCCGGGATGCGTCCATCTGTGGAAAAGGCATCGATAACATCCACCGCTCCATCAGCCAAGGCTTTGTACATCAAACCATCCGCCATTTGTTTCGGTTGAATGGGAAAGGTGAAGCCATAGTGTTCACATAAGCCCTGATATCCATCCGGGCGGGTAAGAAACTCCGCATTGAACGCAGGCCGAAGGCCCTGGGTAGGAGTACCTAAGTGGCGTGTTGTAAATAGGATCACACCAATTATAAAAATAACCGAAACAATGGTAAACAATCGGGACTTAATCGACATTTCTTTCTCCAGAAAAAGGTTTTTTTACCGGCTCATGATTTCTCCGCCCCAGGTGAAGAAATTGGGCCGGATAAATCGCCACGTTCTTTCCCTGGCGGTACCCAGTGATAAAGATACGCATGAGTTTTGATACCATGGGCCTGCAAGGATCGAATCAATTCGGTGCGAGTTTATGAGCTTAACCTCCATCCTTCGGAAGGGCTATCTGCCCAAGCCGCAACCATGCACTTTACTGGCTTTTGAAAGATATATTTTTCTGATAAGGATTGTTCTGTTTAGAAGGCATGTTTTTACCTATTCTTTATTTGGGATTTATTCTTGTCTTTCTTCGGAGAACATTCCTTTAGGGGTAAGCCATTTTTCCACCCGACTCAAGAGCCAATCGAATAGAATCGCCATGGTCGCAGCCGGTAACGTTCCGGCAAGAAGATAATCCAACTGAATACTGCGGAGCCCTTTAATAATCAAATCCCCCAATCCGCCCGCACCGATTAGTCCACAAAGGGTAGCCACACCGATGGTCCATACCGTTGCGATTCGTATTCCTGTCATTATCACCGGCAAAGATAGCGGCAGCTCCACGGAAAACAGAATCTGGTATGGCTTCATCCCCATACCGGTTGCCACTTCAATTATCGACCGGTCAACTTGTTGGATACCCGTGTATGTATTACGCAAAATTGGCAGCAGTGCATACAAAACAAGAGCAACAAGGGCAGGAACTGTTCCGATAGTCGGCAATGAGATAATCGCAAATATAACGACAATAAAAGCAATGAGTGCCAGGCTCGGAACCGTCTGAATTATCCCGACGACGCCCAATATTAAAGCTACCAGCTTAGGCCATCGACACCTGGTCAGGTAAATACCCATCGGCAGAGCAATCATAACAGCCAGCACCATCGCTAGAAATACAAGGTAAACATGCTCATAACCTCGTTTGAGTATCTCTGGCCCGAGCTTTTCGAAAAATGCAATCATCGTATTCATCTGGCCCCTCCCGCATTGCCCAGTATTTGAGTAATTTCCTTAAGCAATTGTGACTTATCAAGGTTGCCAAGATATTCATTTTTGCTATAAACGGGCAAATCTGTCTTTTTGGTCCTTTTGAACATATCAAGTGCGTCGATAAGCGAGCTTCTGGCGTTTAGATTCAGATCCGGTATTGGCGTTTTTGAAACGGTTTCGTTTAAAGTCAATCGAGAAGACATTGTCTTGATGGTTCTCGTCAGCAGTGACAGTTGGAATCTATGTTGGCCTAAAAACTGCTCAACAAATTTATTGGCCGGGTTTTCGACAAGTTCCGCCGGCGGGGCCAATTGTTGTAGGCATCCCTTATCAAGCAGTGCTATACGGTCACCCATCTTTACAGCTTCAAAAATATCATGTGTAACAAAAATAATCGTCTTTTCGATTTCCGATTCGAGTTCGATGAACTCATTCTGCAATTGCTCCCGCGTTATAGGGTCAAGTGCACCGAAAGGCTCATCCATTAAAACAATTGGCGGGTCAGCCGCCAATGCTCTTGCCACACCAATCCTTTGTTTTTGGCCACCGCTAAGCTGGCTCGGATAACGATCACGAAATTCCTTTGGTTCAAGCCCTATCAATCCCAACAATTCATCAATACGTGATGATATTCGTTCAGGAGTCCATTTTAACAACTTAGGCACCACGGCGATGTTTTCCGCGACAGTCATGTGAGGGAACAGACCAATGTGCTGAATGGCATATCCGATTTGCCGACGCAGCTCGATAGAGTCCTGCTCCATAATATTTGTCCCCGCAACAACAATACATCCAGAAGTCGGCTCTATAAGACGATTCACCATTTTCATAGTCGTAGTCTTGCCGCAGCCACTGGTTCCTAATAGAACAAGTGTTTCACCTTCGGCAATCTCCAGCGATAAATCGCGAACAGCTTCCACGCCATTCGGGTAAGTCTTGTTTACTTGTTTAAACTGTATCAATTCATATTTCTCAACTAGCTTTTATCTACTTCGAATATAGCGCCAAATCCATGAGCACAACCTTGTCCCTTTTGGAGTTTCATCATCAGGAAACGTAAAGCATATCCTAATTGAGGCTCAATAATATTCTCACGCGGCAGCCCCAGGCCAAGCCATCCTACGCCCTCAACTACCAGCTTCATGCGTTCCATCATTTCACGCAGAGCTGGTGGATAGGATGCTGGAATGTCCGGTGTTTTTTCGGAAAACTGCCGAGATTGTTCATCATATATTGCAATGAGATTGGTTACATATCGAATAAGGGTGTTCCAGCATACCTGGAGATGCTCAAAATAATTGTTAATAAAATCAAAACCTGCCTTCGGGACAGAATCTATCAGAAGAGTACTAAAATCAGTACGCATATTCTCCTCATGCAAAGAGTTGACCGCATCCCGAATGGGCTGAGCATGCAAATTATACTCAGCGGTATCCATGTGCCTGCCTGTAAATATGGACCGATCGTAATATGTCAACGGTTTGATTCGAATACCGGCTCGTTTACTTGCCTTGGCAATAATGGTATCAGCTTCTTGCCGGCTCATAAGTCGCAAGTACAAATGTTGAAGTTCATCTCTACGCTGCTCACGCTCCTTCTTGTCATAGATGTATGAAACAACGTAATCAATATTTTGGTTTTCTGAAAGGTCATTTGTCCAGAAACTTTGCCATTCATAGGAGTAACGTCCTAACCAGTCACAAACAATAATGGAATAATGTTTCGTTTGCTTGGCAATATCTGATAAAAGACGGATCATGGTTTCATCTTCGTTATGATGCGAAGAAGCGCCATAGGAACTGAAGTACAAATCATAAGGTTCTTCATTTTTCTCGAGCGGCAATCCCTTGGTAAAATCGGCGCTTTTAAAAGTAATTTTGGGATTACCTCCGTAAATTTCTTTTGCCTGGAGAATTAGATCTTCGTTAAGTTCAATGCCTCTATAAAAACCAAGCGTTTCCGATGACAGCAAATTTACTTCAACTTCTTCCAGGTCGGATTCGCGATCACGAATACCGGTTAGCATCTCCAATCAATCCGCACTGCCACAACCCAGATCCATAATTCGCAGACGACGCATCCGTGACTGACATCGTTCTAATAATTGTTTCAGATAGGGATACATGAAATGTCGGCTGATCTCATCCTCCCAGTAACGGCGAACATTGTCATATTTACCTACCAGCCCCGACTTTTTGGCGTAAAGGCCACTTTTAACGGCCTCGCTATATGCTTCCATTTGCTCATTATCTTTAGTATAAGTCATTTATTTTTCTCCCTGCATTATGCAGTAACTGTTTTTGTTAAAATATTTGGAATCTTCGCCGTAATTTCATTCAATATTTCACGTGGCAGGTTATTGCGTGGCATATCCATAATCTCTCGGTATCGCTGATGGGCTGCATATAAGGCATCGCCTTCTTTATCTTCGAGTGGATAATGTGCATACACCGGCTCGCGAGTCGGCAGAGGAAGATGATACATAAATGTCTTATGATCTGTTTTCATCACCTCACGAATCATTTCAAGCACACCGGCACTGCGTTCTTCGGAAACATTGGTATCGACAAGCATTCTTTTTATTATGCCAATATGTTCATTATCCATAACGGCCTGTTCCGGGCAAAACATATTTGTTCGTTCAAGCAAACCGAACGCATAATGAATATATTGAGCACCACCTTGAGGAACGTTTATTAGGGTCAGTAATTTTTCCACGGTTGCCTGAATACCAGGCCTATCGGCATCGCCAACCCCTGCCGTGGAATAACATGGAATGCCATAAAAACGAGCCATTTGAGCGCAATCGAGGTTGTAATGATTAAACTCCGGTGCCCCATACATATCATTCAGGTTATCCAACCGGGTTCTTACCGGAACGGCCCCATAAAGTACCGGTGCCCCAGGTGCAACAAGTTGATTAAGTGCCACCCCAGCCAATAGCTCTGCGTTTATCAGAGTAACCATTCCAAATTCATCAAATGGCCCGGTGGCTCCTCCCATGGGACAACTGGAGATAACAACCGGAACTCGCCGTTTGGATATCTCGATAAGCTTTGCCGCTGTATCATCAACAATCTGCAAAGGACTCTTTATGACACAGGTTATAAACGACAGAACCGGATTTTTTTCAAATGCTCCTTTGCCGCCAGCAATGATTTGCCCCATATTGATTATATCGTCCAGGGCTGCTAAACTCGTCAGACCGGCTTGAACATGTTTGCTTATGTTGTTGAGACTGGCGAGAAATTTATTGACATCCTTGTTCTTATCCGTAATTTCCTCATCCCTGATATTGACGCAACGAATAAAAAAGTCCAGATGTTCAAGATTTTCGCATAGATGAGCCGCTTTGCGCAAACGCTCAATAGACCCATCCTTTCTAATAAAATTCGGGCTTTTTTCGTCATTGAATGTGACATTAAGCCAAACATTTGTTTCTGAGCCGCTGCCAAAACGTACACGACTCTCATAGGCGTCAAGAATAAGCCGTTTGTCGGGATCGCGTGCTCCAAGTACTATCCGCGAGGCTGCCGTTTCCAAAACATTGTCAATAATGTTTGAAGGAATTCGAACGCGAACACATTGCCCTTCATCCTCTATCTTTGCACCGGCTTCTTTGAAAATCTCCGCTGCTTTCTCATTGTAACACAACAACCCAGGATCCTCAAGGATTTTACGCGAAAGCTCATCTATGAGCCTTACCTGGTCAGCGGTTAAACGACAGTGAGGTTTAACTAAAACCCCTTCTCTTTGTTTATCAATCACATCATAATCCTTTTTTCAAATACTCACTGAAAACCAACAGTTATTCACAGCCAGACAACAGTAGAGCAAACTACTCCCTGTATCACTGGGACCGCTTTGTCCCAGTTCCTCAGCCACATCTTCCGTGCTCAGATTAATTCGTGTGTATGTTTAACTTCTGTAAATCTTTTCATAATTTGTTCACGG
>DAOUVA010000430.1 GCA_030667885.1 Phycisphaerae bacterium | reverse complement strand
TATGGGAACGGAAGCCAAACCAGCCGTTCATCCATTAATCGCAGCACTTAATGACGAAGAATGGCATGTTCGAAAACCGGCTGCCGAAGCCCTCGCCGCAATAGGACCGGCTTCAAAACCTGCTATATCGCTTCTTATAGAAACGCTAAACGATGAGGAATGGCATGTCAGGAAACCCGCGGCACTGGCGCTGGGAGCAATCGGCCCCGATGCCAGGCAGGCAATACCTGTTTTAAAAGAAATGCTCAATGACCCTGAGTTGCAAGTGCAAGAGGCAGTCACCGATGCGTTGGAAAAGATTGCCGGTCAAAGCAATGCTTCAGGGCTTGAAAGATAGATAAATAATTCAGTGAAGGCTGATATATGTGGCCGCAAAAGGAAGGTTTTTAATAATGAGCGAAACGAAAGAAGGAAGGATCGTCAAAGTCGCAGGCCCTGTTGTTGTTGCCGAGGGCATGGCCGGTGCGAGAATGTACGATGTTGTCCATGTGGGTGAATTGAACATCATAGGCGAAATCGTGGAGTTGCACAGAGATTTGGCTTCGATTCAAGTCTATGAAGAAACCACGGGAATAGGACCGGGTGAGCCGGTCGTCGATACCGAGGCGCCTTTGAGTGTTGAGCTGGGGCCAGGCCTGATTGAAAGTATTTACGATGGTATCCAACGCCCGCTGGACTCGCTTGTTGACCTCGAAGGTGAGTTTATGAGCAGGGGCAGTGCCCTGCCCGGCCTGAACAGGGAAAAGAAATGGCACTTCACACCGACGGTTGGAGATGGAACGAAGGTCGGCCCGGGAGATATCATAGGCGAAGTGCAGGAAACGACGCTTGTTCTGCACAAAATTATGGTCCCGTTCGGCTTAGAGGGAACTTTACAAAGAATACACGAAGGAGATTACACGGTCGTCGAAACTATAGCAGTAGTCGTTGCCGACGACGGCACAGAAACCGAGCTGAAAATGATGCAGAAATGGCCTGTCCGCAACCCCAGGCAGACGCTTAAACGCCTGGCGCCGAACAATGTTCTTGTTACCGGTCAGCGGGTCGTCGATACTTTTTTCCCAATCACCAAGGGCGGAACGGCCTGCGTACCAGGGCCATTTGGAACCGGAAAAACGGTCGTTCAGCATCAGTTGGCAAAATGGGTCGATGCAGACATTGTGGTCTATGTCGGATGCGGCGAACGAGGCAATGAAATGACCGACGTTTTAACTGAGTTCCCGGAATTAAAGGACCCGAGAAGCGGTGAGCCGCTAATGAAACGCTCGATTCTGATTGCAAACACCTCAAATATGCCCGTTGCCGCACGAGAAGCCTCCGTTTATACCGGAATTACTTTAGCTGAGTATTTCCGCGATATGGGTTATGTTGTGGCTCTGATGGCCGACAGCACAAGCAGATGGGCGGAAGCCATGCGCGAAATTTCGACTCGACTGGAAGAAATGCCCGCCGAAGAAGGTTACCCCGCATATCTCGCCGCGAGAATCGCCGCATTTTATGAAAGAGCAGGCCGAGTCCAGTGCTGCGGCAGCCCGGAACGAGAAGGAGCTTTGTCGATTATCGGTGCCGTAAGCCCGCCCGGCGGCGACTTATCCGATTCCGTCGTGCAGGCGACACTACACGTAGTCAAAGTTTTCTGGTCACTCAAAGGCGAACTCGCTTATCAGAGACATTTTCCGGCGATTGACTGGCTTTCTTCATACAGTTTTTATAAGCCATACCTCAGAGAGTGCTTTGAAAATAAGGAACAGGGCGATGAGATGGAACAGTTGTCGGTCCAGGCTATGAGCTTACTGGAACAGGAAGCTGAACTTATCGAGATTGTGCGTCTGGTTGGTGCAGATGCTCTTTCGCCGCAGGACCGTCTAGCGCTGGAGACATCCCGATCCATTCGTGAGGATTTTCTTCACCAGAACGCATTCCACGAGGTTGACACTTACACTTCGATGGATAAACAATACGAAATGCTGAAAACTATTTTGTATTTCCACAGGCAGGCCCTTGGCGCGATTGAGGCTGGAGTTGAAACCGCCGAGATATTCAAACTGGCCGTTCGGGAAGAAATCGCAAGGGCAAAATATATTCCCCATGAATCTGTAACAAAGGTCGCAGAAATAAGAGGTACGATAGAGGAACACATAAAACAATTACACCCCTCGGGAGTGTCTTAATAAGTGAATGCATAAAACAGTTGAAGGTAGCGTATAACGGATAGAAAATCGCTTCTTTCTGTTGTGTAATATGAAATAGGAGTATGAAATGCCGGCTATAAAAGAATATCAAACAGTTGTAGACATTTCCGGGCCGTTAATGATGGTTGAGATGGTTGATGAAGCCAAGTACGGACATATCGTCGATATTGAGCTTGGAGACGGTTCGATACGTCACGGCCAGATTCTACAGGTCGAGAACGATAAAGTGCTCCTCCAGGTCTTCGAGGGCACGCGAGGTATCGACGTCAAGAAAAGCACGGTTCGGTTTTTGGCCAAGCCTTTAGAGCTGGCCGTCTCGCCCGATATATTAGGCAGGGTTTTCAGCGGCCTCGGCGAACCTAAAGACGACGGTCCGGCTATTATCCCTGAGAAACGGCTGGATATTAACAGCAAGCCGATTAATCCGTTTGCACGCAATTATCCGAACGAATTTATTCAGACCGGCATATCCACAATCGACGGCCTCAATCCACTGGTACGAGGTCAAAAGCTGCCCATATTCTCAGGTTCCGGCCTTCCTCACGACCAGGTAACAGCCCAGATAGCCAGGCAGGCAACGATTCTTGGAGAGGGTGAAGATTTCGCAGTGGTATTTGCAGCGATGGGAATCACATTCGAGGCGGCTCAGTTCTTTATAGACGACCTGCATCAGACAGGTGCGATTGAGCGTGCGGTTATGTTCATTAACCTTGCGAACGACCCGGCTATCGAACGTATTGCGACGCCAAGATTTGCACTTACGGCGGCCGAGTACCTCGCATTCGAACTGGATATGCACGTATTGGTAATCCTGAATGATATGACTAACTACTGCGAGGCACTTCGTGAAATAAGCGCAGCGAGGAAAGAGGTTCCGGGCAGGAGAGGGTATCCGGGTTATCTCTATACCGACCTTGCAACGATTTATGAAAGGGCCGGACGTATCAAAGGTAAAAGTGGCTCTATTACGATGGTGCCGGTATTGACGATGCCTGAGGACGACAAGACGCATCCTGTGCCGGACCTGACTGGTTATATTACAGAAGGACAGATAATCCTTTCCCGTCCGCTACATAGAAAAGCGGTATCTCCGCCGGTTGATGTTTTACCGAGCCTGTCGCGTCTTAAAGACAAAGGTATCGGCGAGGGCAAGACCCGCGAGGACCACGCCGACCTTTACAATCAGCTTTACGCTGCATACGCACGCGGCAAAGAATGCCAGGAATTAGCGACGATTATGGGCGAGGCGGCGCTGTCGGATGAAGACAAGAAATATATGACCTTCGCCAATAAGTTCGAGGAAAAATATATCTCGCAGGACTATTATGAAAATCGTACAGTCCAGCAGACCCTCGACCTTAGCTGGGAGCTGCTGAGTATGTTTGATAACGTCGAGCTTAAGCGTATCGATGTGAAGCTTATCGAAAAGTATATGACGAAATACAGAAATAAATGATGAATTATGTTAGCTAATGTAAATGCAACACGAATGGAATTGTTACGGCTGCGTAAGCGGGTGGCGCTTGCCAACCGTGGTCATCGTCTGCTCAGTGAAAAGAGGGATGAGATTTCGCGCCAGTTGATTCAGATAGCCAGAGATATTCAGCCGTTGCGCAAACGTGTTGAAGAAGAGCTGTTGGAGACTTGCCGGCGTTTTATGTTAGCGCGAGCGACGATGGAGCCGGAAGATATAAAAGCCGCACTTGCGGTTCCCACGAAGAAGTTCAGCCTTGCTATTTCATTTGCCAATATAATGAATGTGCGGGTACCGCACCTGGCCAAGGAGATGGAGGGTGAGATTATCTGCTACGGCTTTGCAACGACTTCAGGCGAGATGGACGTTGCTTTGTTAGCTTTGGAGAGGGCATTCGATAGTTTGATTGAGTTGGCAGAGAAGGAAAAGCAGGCCCGCCTTCTTGCCGTCGAGCTTCAGATGACCCGCCGGAGGGTAAATGTATTAG
>DAOUVA010000441.1 GCA_030667885.1 Phycisphaerae bacterium | reverse complement strand
GTCCCATCCGCAAACTGGGATGCAAGACAGAATACCCAATATGACATACACCCAAACTGTGAAACGGTCATGTAAATCTGATGTAAGGCTGGGCCATTACTTTGCCGGAAACATCCTCAAGTTTGGGCTTTTGCCATTTCTTTTTAGTCTTACATTCTTTAGTTGCAACAGACTGTCCCTGGCTAACTTCCGACTGTTTCTTATCCATACTTATATCTCCTTAAAATTCATCATAAAATATATCTTCAGCATTAATGCCTTTTTCCTCAAGTACTCTTGTAACAGCCTCAATCATCAGCGGCGGACCACAGAGAAAAGCCTGCCTTCTGATGCCTTTTTCCAGTTATTTATCCACTTCAAGGTGTATGAAGCCGGTTTCACCAGCCCACTTTTCATTCTTATCCAGTTTATCTGACAAAGCATATACCACGTGAAAGTTCGTATGCTTTTTTGCAAGTTTTTCGAACTGCTCAAGGTAAAAAATGTCCTTAGTAGTTCGGCATCCGAAAAACAGCCAGCATGAACGGTCAGGCCATTTGTTATAAATCGTAAAAATAATATTCTTCATCGGCGCCATCCCACAGCCACCACCAACACAAACGATTTCGACTGAAGGGTTTTCGGTGAGGACAAACTCTCCGTAAGGGCCGGTAAAATTAACAGTTTCTCCTACCTGTAAGTCATGCAGATAAGTGGAGCCGATACCACCAGGAACCAATCTCACTACAAGCTCTACAAGATTCGGCTCATAGACAGGGGAACTGATAGAGTAGGCTCTGAAAACCGGCTCCTCCAGCGATGGGGCCTGAACCTGAACATATTGGCCTGGCCGATGACTAATCTGATCAGGCTCTTCCAGCCGCAGACGTATCTCTTTTATATCGTGCGTCAGATCAACGATGCTTTCCACAGTCGAAGTAAACATCCTCACGTTTAAAAGATCACTGGGTATCCGAACATATATATCTTCGCGAATCTTAACCTGACAGGCAAGCCGCAGATTCGAGCGAATCTCCTTTCGTGCCAGATAGGGTGTTTCTGTCGACAATACCGGCCCGCCACCGGCTGTTACAGTGATTTTGCAATGTCCGCAGGAGCCTTTGCCCCCGCAGGCAGAGGGTATGAATATTTCGTTGGCATATAGTGTTGACAACAGTGTTCGGCCACCATCAACTTCGAGCGGCTTTTCGCCTGCATTTATATCCAGCTTACAAACACCATAGTCAACCAACAGGCGTTCAGAAATCATCAGCCATATAGCCAATGCTACAGTCAAGCCCGAAAAACATAATACCGACCACAAATAAACCACTTAAATACTCCTACTGAATTGATACCATCCCGGCAAAACCCATAAATGCCATGGCAAGCACACACGTAACAATCATTGCTATAGGCACACCCTGGAAAGGCTGCGGAATATTGCTATACCGCATTTTCTGTCGCAGACCGGCCATAAGAATAATCGCTAAAGCCCAGCCAATTCCGGCACCAAAACCAAAACCAACAGACTGCAGAAAACTATAATCTCGGATGATCATAAATAAAGAAGCCCCAAGAATCGCACAGTTGACCGTAATCAAAGGCAGAAATATTCCAAGAGCAAAATAGAGCTTCGGGCTAAACTTCTCAACAAACATTTCTACAAATTGTACAAACGCTGCAATTACAGCGATAAATATGATAAAAGTTAAATGGTCAAGTCCAAGCGGTATTAACACTAAGTGATAGATCGCAAAATTAATCATCGTCGTCATTGTCAGCACAAATGTCACCGCGGTACCGAGTCCAACAGCAGTGCCAATCTGGCCTGAACAGGCTATAAATGAGCATATACCAAGAAAATTCGTCAAAAGTATGTTGTTCGTCAGTATTGCAGCAAGCAAGATTACAATCGCGGATGTCTCGTTCATTATTTATTCTCCTCGACTTCGGGGCCTTTTAACCAATTGAAAATTGCGATAATAACACCAAGGGCAAAGAATGCTCCCGGCGCCAGAATCATCAATTGATTAGGTGTATACCATTGGCCATCCAGCATTGTGTAGCCCATAACCTTCCCCGTGCCTAATAGCTCCCTGAAAAAACCGATAATTGCCAGAATAACTGCATAACCAAATCCATTAGCCAATCCATCAACAATGGACAAAACAGGCGGGTTCTGCAGGGCAAATGCTTCGGCTCGTCCCATCACAATACAGTTGGTTATTATCAAGCCAACATAAGGGCCTAATTGTTTTGACATGTCCCAATAGAAAGCCTTGAGGAACTGATCGAACAATATTACAAAGGTTGCGATAATGGCAACTTCAGCAATCATTCGTATCCGATGCGGCGTATACTTTCGCAAAAGAGATACAAACAAATTTGACCCAACGCAGACGAAGATAAGTGCCGCTCCCATAACAAGGGAATTTTCCAGACGATTCGTAACCGCCAACGCAGAACAAATCCCCAATACCTGAATCGCCAAAGGATTGTTCGTCCATGCTCCATCTTTAAGGGTCAATAAACCCTTGCCGCCGCACAGGCCTTTTCCGCAGGGCAAACACGCCGATTGTCTGTTTTGAGCCATCTTAATCCTGTTTCTCAACAATTGTTTTAATCGCATTGTTCAGCATGTCTTCAACCTTGTCGCAGGTCATCGTAGCGCCTGTTATGGCATCTACCTGATTCTGCCCTGCTTTGTCTCTGCTTTTAGTTATGGTAATTCCTGCTTTGCCGCTTTGATTCACAATTGACTTCCCTGCGAACTGCGACTGGAACCAATCCGAGCCGATCTCGCCGCCAAGGCCCGGGGTCTCCTCCTGCTCATAAAAGCTTATCCCTCGAATAGTTTTCAAATCAGATTCTAAAGCCAGGAAACCCTTAATTGGCCCCCAAAGGCCAGGGCCGGAAAATGGGAAGGCAACCGCCTCCACACCGGCTTGTCCTGCAGGACGATATGAATAAATCATCAAGTCACCCTTTTCTTCTTCAAAAACGTTGGTTTTGAAAATCTCTATCAGTCGTCTCGAATCAGCATCGGCTTCAACAGGGACTTTCAAGATTGCAAGTATATTTGATACCTTTTCGGCTGATGCATTAGCCTGCTTATATGGATAGGTAAACTGGGCGGTAGCCGTCAGAAGAAACGCACAGACAGCACCCAAAATACCCGCATAACACAATGTGTAGATATTATTCTTCAACAGCCAGCCTCCTGATTCGAATCTTGAAAACAATCTCATCAAGTATCGGAGCGGTGATGTTGCCCAGTAATATCGCGAAAGTTACTCCCTCGACGTAACCTGTAAAATTACGTATAAGCATGGTAATGGCGCCTATAATACCGCCATATATCCATTTGCCGGCGTTTGTCACAGGACTGGATACCGGATCGGTCGCCATAAAAAATGCCCCGAACAGAAGGCCTCCTGCACACAAATGCCACAAAACGGGCGCAAACCTCTCAGGCCCAACATGATGCAGCAAAGCTGCGGTTAAAGCTGAAGAAACCAGAATGCCAAATACAGTGCGCCAATTAGAAACACGAGTCAAAAGCAGAAACACCCCTCCAATTATAATAGCAATTGCGCTTGTCTCACCAAAACTGCCGGCGATACTGCCAAGAAACATATCTGAAAGGTCTACAAGATTACCTTGTTTGGCCAAAGCCAGCGGCGTGGCCTGACTTATCGCATCTACTCCTGACGGCGTAATATATTCAAAAATCCTCCCCCAAAAACCATTACCCGGACTGATGTACTTGCCTGCCATATTTGCCGGATACGCGAGAGCCAGAAAACACCTGCCGACAATTGCAGGATTGAAAATATTTCTGCCTGTACCGCCAAAAATTTCTTTGCCGACAAAAACACCAAATGCAACACCAACAGCCACCATCCACAACGGTATCCCTGGAGGCAAAATCAAAGGAAATATCATC
>DAOUVA010000104.1 GCA_030667885.1 Phycisphaerae bacterium | reverse complement strand
TCAGGGTGCGGGCAGTGTGGGGCTGGCTGTGAGTAACTGGCAATTGTTCGGCAGTATCGGTATTGTAATTATTGCCTTTACTTTATTGCCGCGATTTCTTCGAGCGGGCATTTATACGATGCCGGAATACCTCGAATATCGCTACAATTCTACGGCCCGTGCGATTATGGCGTTTACGACAGTCGTAATTTACGTGGCGGTTCTTCTTGCGGCAGTGCTTTATTCGGGGGGATTGACGCTGCGGACGATTTTCGGCATTTCGATGAGGCAGGGCGTTTGGCTAATCGGGCTGATTGCGGCGGCCTACACTGTCTGGGGTGGATTGAAAGCGGTGGCGTGGGCTGATTTGTTCCAGGGATTGGCGCTGCTTGCCGGGGGTGTTACCATTTTCTTTCTGGGACTGCACGCCTGCGGGGGGTGGGAGCAGTTTTCAACTACCAATACGGACAAACTGCACATGGTCCTTCCTGCCGGCCATGAGGGGCTGCCGTGGACGGGCGTTTTCGGGGGGATGTGGATTGTGCTGGTTTATTACTGCGGTTTGAATCAGTTTATTGTTCAGCGTAATCTTGCGGCCAAGACGCTTCGTGACGGACAGCTTGGCGTTATTTTCGCCGGGGCTTTGTGGCTGCTTGTGCCGTTTGCGATTGTGATGCCGGGACTGATGGCATTAGGTTTGTACAAAACTGATATGGCTACTGAAGCAGACAAGAGGAATGCTGAAGCGTTGACCTATTATGAGCAGACTAAAGGCGATGGTGAAGAATTCTTTTTATATGAAGGAGATGATGATTGGAAGCAACGTTTCCCGGAGAAGGCGAAGGAGTTGGAAAGTAACAATACAGTGGTCGTACAAACGGCAGAAAATCTTAACAAAAAAACGAAGGTTAAAAATCTGATTGGTTACAGCTATGACTCGGCGTTTCCGATGTTGATTCGCAATCTGGTTCCGGCGGGATTGCGCGGCTTTATGTTCGCGGCGATAGCGGGTGCGGTAATCAGCTCTTTGGCTTCTATGCTGAATTCCGCCTCGACGATTTTTACGATGGATATTTATAACCGAATGTTCGACCGCAATGCGCCACAGAGGCGGCTGTTGTTTCTGGGTCGTGTTATGACGATGGTTTTTGTGGTTGCCGGCTGCCTGCTGGCGCCGATGCTGGATGACCCGAAATTTGGCGGAGTTTTTCAGTATATACAGCAGTTTCAGGGCTACATCTGGCCCGGTGTGGTGGCGGCATTTCTGTTCGGTATGGTGGTGAAAAAAGCGCCCGGATCGGCGGGAGTGACGGCGCTGATTAGCGGGCCGGTTATTTATGGACTGTTTCAAAGATTTGCACAGGACCTGCATTTTCTGATACAGGTTGCGATAACGTTCTGGCTTGTGCTGATGATTATGGGGTTAATTACTTTCATCAAGCCATTGGATAAACCGAGAGAATTGCCGGTTCGTGAGGGCATCGAGACGAAGACAGCTCCTGAGGTTAAACTTGCCGGTGCTCTTGTGATTGCGGCGGTGGTGGTTTTTTACATTATTTTCTGGTAAGTTTTTTGAAATTACACCTGGTGTTGTGGATTCTGCTTTGCTATTTTACTGAGGCCGGGATGATATTAAGTTCGGCTATCGAGGCATAAGCCTGGCCGTCGAATCCGGAGAGTGCTACGAAACGTACGAATCTGCCCGTGCTGGCCTTCTCGAAAAGAACGTTCTTATCGCTCCTGCCTTTCTGGAAGGTTCCGGCGGCGCATGGCTGGCCCCAGTTTTTGCCATCAGTGCTTACATATACCTGATATTTTGAAATCCAGCCGTTCGGCATATCCTGGCGGGGGGTATAGTTCAGACCTTTGATTGCAATTGGTTCAGGAAGCTCTATTCGGATTTCGTGCGGGTATGCCTTTGGTGTCGGCTCCCATGAGGTATGCCAGATAGTGTTCGGGTTGCCGTCGATGGCGTTGCGAGCTTCGTGGCCAGAGGCCTGACTGTCAACCATTACCACCCGGGCCTTGCTTATCAGGGTTGGTTTCTTGAACAGGCCTTTGATGTGTTCGGTATCGGTACTGAGCTTCGGCTCAAAGGCGCTGCTGTCCATATAGCTTAGAAGACTTTGCAGCATTTGTCTTGCCACGGGGCGCTGGTCGAGGTTGCTTCGAAGGTCGATACTGCAGATGAGGAGTTTGCCGGCGCCTATTTTTGTTTCCAAAACCAGAGCGAGCTTGCGATTGGTATTCCAGTCATCAATTACCTGGACGATGGGGCGGAATTCAGGGGTGAATTCGTCGAGTATCATAAATTTAGATTTTGTTACCAGGGGCCACCACTGCCAGTTGCTGTGAAATTCTGTTGGGAATTTTGCAAGTGCCGGATGTTTTGGGTCGCATAGAATACCGAGAGTGTGCGGAGGCTGCTGTCTTGTCCATTGCGTATTCCAGAAGATTGATGTAAAGCCGGCGGGGATGTCACTATTAATGGAATTCAATGGCGGCATGAGCAGCACTTTGCCGCCGGCTTTCAGTGCGGCCTGGGCCTTCTCGTCGAAGCTGTCTGCTATTAGTATGTTGTCCGGTGGTTTTGTTTCCGTGTTGGCGGGATATACCCAGATGTCCCAGTGATTTTCAAACGAGGTTCCCTCTATCGAGATTATTACAGTCAGCTTTTTTGGTGTGTCAATATTGGCAAGCGTAACATTGATATTTCCCAGTTTAATGCCGTTACCTATCGGGATTGTAATCTGAGGTAATTGCCCTGAAGCAACTTTGCGGACATCGGAATCATAGATAGACCAAAGTGTAGTTGCATTGTTGATGGGGGCCGGTCCGAAATGGGCAATCTCAATGCTGGCGCCGAATGTTTCGTCCATAGTCCAGATTCGTTTTTTCATTCGCAGCAGGGGTACGGTTTCGCTGCAATATTGTTTGTGCTGCTGTGGTTCTATGTAGCCTTTCGAATCCCAGAAGGGGTCGAGAATTCCAACGAGCGCCGTACCCTGGCCGGGGAAGTCGTGGATGTCCAGCAGTTGAAATCCGCCGAAGCCGGGAGTTCGCAGTGAGGATTCTATCTCTTCCTTATATAGCAAGGCCTGCAATTTTCCCGAGGCCATGAGGAAATCCTGTGCCTGGTCGAGCATTTGATTTTCGGCAAGTGAATCGCGGACAATCTCGAAGTTTAGTGCTCTCAGGACGCCGGTGTACTTTTCTATTTCTTTTAGGTTGGGAAATACACACCACTGGCCGATTTCGTGACTTACGATGGGCACGTTGTATTTTTCTATGATGTCTCTGTAGTCGCTGGCGGTTTCAGGTGGTTTTGCGTTGAAGCGGCTGCTGAGTCCTGCTCCCCACTGATGGCCGCGTGGTGCGGGTGTGCTGTGAAATTGGTTTTCAGGAATGATGGGCCAGCCAGCAGCACTGGTATAAAGGCGCCGTGGATCCTTTTCTTTCCAGTAGTTGACGAGGTCGCCGAGGAACTTTTTTTGGTTTCTGCCTCCCGGCTCGTTTCCATAGGCGAGCATGCAGAAAGATGGATGATTGCCGTATGCTTTTAGAATACGGTCGCCTTCGGCGTAAATGAATTTATCGATTGGCTCGCCGTCGCCGATGGTTGCCCATGCGGGACATTCGACGTGAAAGATAATTCCCATTCTGTCGGCGGCCTCAAATGCCGCCTCGGGTGGGCACCATGAATGGAATCGCAGGTGGTTAAGGCCGTGTGCCTTTGCGGCCTGTAAAATTCGAAGCCATCCATCTACATCCATGTGTGGATATCCGGTTAGGGGGGAGATGCTGCATTCCAGTGTTCCGCGCAGGAAGGTAGGACGGCCATTGATGGTAATTTGTGTTCCTTTTGTGCCGATCTGGCGCATGCCGAATGTGACGGTTTTTTCGTCCCGGAATGTATCTTTTGCGGTTTTGGCTGCGAGTGAAACGGACAGCTTGTACAGTGCCGGAGAGAATTCATCCCACAACTGTACCTGGCGACCCATTGCATAGTCAACTTCAAGGATGGTTTCGGATTTCGAGGCTGTGAATTCGATGCTTTGCTGCTGGATGGTGTGGGATTGCAGAGTATTGAAGCTTTCAGCCCGGATGTTTAATGTTCCTTTGAGATTTTGGTTGCCGGAGCTGCTGATTGTTACAATAACCTTTGCCGATTTATTACTAATGTTTGGATAGACTTGAACGTCACTGACCCGGAGACGGTCGGCGGCGCGGAGTTCGATTTTTCCGATTATGCCGTTCCAGTTCGTTTGGGTATGGTCGCTGATTGAGTGGGCGTTATCTCCGACGTTATATTTCATCGAGTTGTCCACGCGGATGGTCACCATATGTCTGCCGGGCGTCATCAGGCTGCTAAGGTCGTGGAGCTGTGGTGTGCAGAGACTGTCCTGGGCGCCGACGGCGGAACCGTCCACCCAGACCTTTGTTTCCCAGTGGCAACGTTCCAGAAACAGAGTTATTCTTTTATCGGCCCAGTTGGAGGGTATATCTACTTGTTTCTGGTACCAGGCGGGGCCTTTATAGTGTTTTACCGGGGTGAGCCAGAAGGGGATTTTTATTGAGCCGGGCTGTCTGTACTTTTCATATTTGGCGTCGGTGAAAAATGACTTGTCGATGATGCTGCCGGTCCATTTCGTATCGAGGGAGATATCGTCGCCAAAGCCGTTTTCGATCGTCGAGCCGGGCAGATTTATTTGGTCGGGCAGTTTGCTATTGAACCATTTTTCTTTCTCGCCGGCGTTGGCGTGGTCCAGCTTGAAGAGCCATTGACCGGCTAATGGAATAATCCTTCGACTATGATTCGATTCTTTCGCTTTGGTGTTCTGTGAATCTTCGACTGTTGTACAGCAGGCGCATACTACGATTCCAATACACACTGCTATCATTATTGATTGAATGGCAAACTTTCGCTTCACTTTGGTACTCCTCGTTTTGGTGTGGGGTGGGGGATAATTCAGGCTCTCGTAAACAGGCTTTTGCTGAACCGATTCCGATGTCAGTACCGGAAACCAAGACCTTTTTGCCTTTCAGGTCTTCGTAAATCATTTGAACACTTCCTATTGGTGCTCATATTGTTGAGTTTTATAGCTGTTCGTCAATTGCGGCGGCGAGGTCCTTTTTGCTGGTTAGGCCGACCCATTTTTTTTGTACTTGGCCATCCTTGAATAGAATGATTGTCGGTATTGCGCTGATGCCGAATTCCATTGCACTGTCGCGGGCGTCGTCGGTATTAAGCTTACAGATTTTGGCCCTGTCATTATATTCGTCTGCGATTTCCTGGATAAGCGGAGCTATCATTTTACAGGGACCGCACCATGGTGCCCAGAAATCAACCAGCACCGGCACATCGGAACTATGAACAGTTTCGTCAAAAGTAGCATCGGTTAACTCAATTACATTACCAGCCATATTTTTTATCCTTTCAGCGAAGAATTCGCATGAAATACTGCCCGGCTATAAAAGCCTGATTTACTCGGCCGCTATAATACCTGAGCCATTTGCCGACGTCAATAAAAATTGTTATTATACCGCAGAGGCCGGCTGGGAGGCTGATTTGTGAGCTTTTTGGCCTTTTTTACCATCCGCCGGGCCCGAGCAGTTCGCTGACCGGCTCATTCCACCAATTCGGGTTTCTGAAGTACTGCTTGATCATCATAGCGGCTACGACGCCGTCTCCTACGGCGGTAGCCAACTGCATGGCCGCTCCGATTCTGCAATCACCGGCCACGAAGACGCCCGGCACGCTCGTCCGCAGATATGCGCAGTCGCACTTGATAAAGCCGTGTTCGGTAAGTTCGACAGAGCCTTTCAGAAAGCCGGTGTTGGGTACCATGCCGATAAAGATAAATACGCCGTCGCAGGGATAGTCTTCTTCGGCATTTGTTTTTACGTCTTTGAGTTTGACCGACTGGGCCTTGCCATCACCCTGTATAGCGGTCGCGACGGTGTCGTACTTGATAATAAGATTTGAATCGGGCTCGTTTGCTTTTACAAGCAGCTCTTCGACCAGAACCCTGGCCGCCCTGAATTTGTCTCTGCGGTGTATCATTGTTACTTTTTCCGCGAACTTTGTCAGGTGCAGCGTTTCTTCGACGGCGGTGTTGCCTCCTCCGACGGCGACGACCTGTTTGCCCTTAAAGAAGGGTGCATCGCATGTGCCGCAATAGCTGACGCCCGCACCGGCGTTTCGGAATTCTTCTTCGCCGGGGACGCCGAGTTTACGATAGTCGCTGCCGGGCGTTAAAATCACGGCCCTTGCAGTGTATTTGTCTTCGTCACAATAGACTGCGATATTGCCGTCTTCGAGTTTCTCTAAGCTGGATACTTCAGAGCCTGTCTTTATCTCGGCGCCGAAGCTTTCGGTCTGTTGCTGCATTTGCATGATAAGGCCGGCACCATCGATACGTTCGATGCCGGGATAGTTTTCGATTCTGTCGGTGTTAATGATTTGTCCGCCGGGCATGAATTTTTCGAGTATCAAAGTTTTCATCCTGTCTCGTGCCGTGTAGAGACCTGCCGCAAGACCGGCCGGCCCGCCACCAACTATGATGCAATCGTAATTTTCAGACATAAAAAATATCCTTTATTCAATTCTTAATTTCTTTACTAAACAGATTCGTTTGTTTCTTCCTTTTCTTCCTGTATGTGGTTTAGCTGCATTCCGAAGCGGTCGAGCTTTTTCTGGCCTTCATCGTATTGGCTGTATGCGTTTCGCAGGTGTTTGCCGAGAATGTCCCATGTGCCGGTGTAGTCGGCGAAAGATGAGTTGAGCTTTTTAAGGTTTTGCCGGATTTCGGCGGCCTGTTTTTCTATCTGGAGGCCGTGCAGGCCCATCGCCACCGTCATAAGATAGGCATATAAAAGATTGGGTGAAACGGGGATTACCTTTTTATCGAAACAATATTGCAAAATATCCTGATTCTCTCCGATGTATTTTACTATCGTTTCGTAATAGACGTTCTCAGCGGGTATGTACATTAGTGCAAAATCAAGTGTGCCCTCGGCGGGCCTTATATAGTCGGAGGCGATTTTGTCGATGTGATTATTTACATCCTTAAGAAATTGCCTGCGAAGTTTTATTTTTTCCGCTTCTTCTTCGGCTTTTACGACTTTCTCAAAAGCCGGCAGCGGGAACTTGGCATCGACGGGCACGGAGAAATCGGCCAGTTCTATCAGGGCATCGACCGTTTTGCCGTCCTTGAAAGTGTACTGGAGTTTGTATCTGTCTTTGGGCAGGATATTGGCAAGGAGATTTTCGAGCGACCATTCGCCCATCTGGCCTCGGAGTTTGGGCGAGCTTAGGATGTCCTGGAGCCGTCTGACTTCTGTTCCGACCTGCATCATCTGCTTGTTTGTGCCCTGTAGCTCGCCTATCTGCTTATTGAGCCGGTCGAGGACCTCCTGGCCGGCCTGCATGTTTTTGCCGATATTTGTCTGGCCGTCCAGAAGGGATTTCTGGAGTTTGTCTTTCGTGTCGTCCTGAGAGCTTTTGAGGGTTTCCAACTGCTGCTGCAGAAGGCCGAATGAGGCCTGCTGGCCCGCCATTTTCTCTGCGTTGGCGGAGTTCGAGATAATGAGCCATACCAAAAGCCCCAGCACAGCTACAAGCAGAACAGCAATTACTACGATTAAAATCAGCTCCATAGTTTTCCTCAAAAAGAAATTCTGATTATAGATTCAAAAGGGCAGTTCGTCAAAGACTAAAGGTGATAGTCGGGCTGGGACAAAAAAATATTGATATGTGGATTGAACCTTTGTATCGTCCTGATGTGTAAAATAACGGAAGCTTGGCTGTAGAAGGGCTGTTTGCGATGGAAGTAATAGAATCTGTAATATTTGACTGGGGAGGGGTTCTGATAGAAAACCCGGCTCCGGGTCTGGTGAAATATTGCTCGGAAGCTTTGGGCGTATCGAAAGAGTGCTATATAAAGATGTACGATAAGTTCGGAGGTGATTTTCAGGAAGGTGTAATCAGTGAAGAA
Source organism: Phycisphaerae bacterium (assembly GCA_030667885.1). Classification (GTDB taxonomy): domain Bacteria; phylum Planctomycetota; class Phycisphaerae; order Sedimentisphaerales; family Anaerobacaceae; genus NIOZ-UU13. The sequence goes on along the minus strand of DAOUVA010000104.1, from coordinate 2,232 downwards.
GATTTCTGGGAAAGAATTTGCGGCGGATTAGGAATATCGAAGCCGAAAGTTCCTTCGTTATGGGCTGATGCGTTCAAGGCGGCCTATGTACCCAGAGAAGAAATGTTTTCTTTAGCAGCCGGGCTTGGCAAGAAAGGCTATAAGACGGCGTTTTTGTCCAACACAGAAGAGCCGGCTATGCTGTACTTTCATCAGTTTGGATATGATATGTTCGATGTATTGGTCTTTTCGTGTGCTGAGGGGACGAGCAAACCTGAGAGAAGAATCTATGAACTTACCGTCCAGAGACTCGGGTCGCAAGCCGGGCAATCGGTATTCATAGATGATAAACCTGAGTATATAAACGGTGCACAAAAAGCAGGGCTAAAGACGATTCTGTTCGAGAGTGTCAGCCAGGTTAAGAGTGAATTGGCTGGGCTTGGAGTCGAATAGATTAACCGAAGCGAGGAATGAGCCGCTAATGAATTTATCCACGGCCTTAAAGAACAAAGATGTCATTTTGCTTGATGGTGCAATCGGGACCGAGCTTGGTAAGCATGGTCTTATGGGGCGGTCACGGACTAATCTTGATAATCCGGAGGTTGTACTTGAAATCCAGCGGGAATATGCGCGGTGTGGTTGTGATGCGATAACGACCAATACACTTACAATGAATCGTATCTATATCGAGACGCACAATGTGGGCGTGTCGGTACAAGATGTGAATCGGGCAGGGGCTGAAATTGCAAGGGAAGCTGCCGGAGAAGGGCAATATGTGCTTGGTAATATCAGCTCAACAGGCCAACTGCTTGAGCCGTATGGTACTTATAAGGAGTCGCAATTTTATGATGCGTTCAGGGAGCAGGCGGGAATCCTGGCGGAATCCGGAGTTGACGGATTTATCATTGAGACTGTGTTTGATTTGCGGGAGGCGATGTGTGCCCTTCGTGCGTGCAAGGATAATTTCTCGCTGCCTGTGATTGTATCGATTGCCTTTGCGAGTGAGGCGAACGGCGGGAGGACGATGATGGGTGATTCGGCGCAGCAATGTGCGAAAGACCTCACGGACGGCGGAGCGGATGTTATTGGCGCTAATTGCGGCGATATAGACCCGGCTCAGATGGCTGTGATTGTATCGGCGCTTAAGTCGGCAACTTCACTTCCTGTGTTGGCGCAGCCGAATGCCGGTAAGCCCAAATTAGTTGGTAATGAGACTGTGTTTGAAATGTCTCCGGATGATTTTGCACGGGGAATCGCAGAATGCCTTTCTGCCGGCGCCCGAATTGTGGGTGGCTGCTGCGGAACAACGCCGGAGCATATCGGCGCAGTAGCCGGTCTGTTGAAAAGGGATGGGAAATGAAGGCGGTATGTTTGCATGATAAGGATATGATAGAGACGTTTCTCCGCGGTAATGTGTTTGTTAATATTTATAGCCTTGGTGATCTTGACGATTTTTTCTGGCCATATACAACATGGTATGCATTGACCGACTCAACGGGTATCCGGGCCATAGCTTTGATGTACACGGGTGGAAGCTTGCCGTGTCTTCATGCCCTTGCAGAAGATGATAAAGCTGTTTACACGGAAGAGCTTTTGCGTTGTTTGATTGGCATTTTACCAAGGCGTTTGCATGCCCACTTAGTTTCAGGGTCGGAGAGTATATTGGCGGAGCGTTATCATTTACGGCCGTTCGGGAGGCATGACAGGATGGCTTTGACAGATAAATCACGGTTAGCAAACATTGATACCTCCGAGGCCGGAGGGCTTTCAATGTCTCATTTAGGCGAAATTATGAGCTTGTTTGAAAAGGCTTATCCCGGGAACTTTTTTGAACCGAGGATGTTGGAGACGGAACAATACTATGGCATTCGACAGTCTGGTGCGCTGGTGAGTGTTGCGGGTGTGCATGTTTGTTCTTCCCGCTATCGAGTTGCTGCTTTGGGTAACATCACAACGCATCCGGATTATAGAGGCAGAGGATACGGCAGAATTGTAGCGGCCAGGGTTTGTAAGTCATTATTAAGTGAAATAGATCATATTGGCCTTAACGTAAAAGCGGACAATACAAGTGCAATCAGGTGCTATGAAAAATTGGGCTTTGAAGCAATTGGTTCTTTCGGTGAGTTCGATGTAGAGCTTAAGACGTCTTAAAAGTACGTGTTAACGCATATAGCATGTGACTAAATAACTCCAGATAGAGTCTTTTTTCTATATTTTTATGGATTTTTCCTGCAAATCGCAATAAAGTTCATC
>DAOUVA010000411.1 GCA_030667885.1 Phycisphaerae bacterium | reverse complement strand
TTGCCTTTGAAACTTCGTTGAGGCTGTCATCAAGCATTTCTTTGACGATCTCAGGACAGCCGGTCTTATGTAGATTCCGCAGTGTTTTCTGAATGGACATGCGGATTACACTTAATGGCTGATTTAGCTGGTGTGCAAAAGCTGAGCCTATAGTCCCAAGTGATGCCAATTGTTCAGTCTGAAATATTTTTTCGCGATAATCTCTCAATTCATTTTCGATATGTATGCGTTCTAAAACACGCCCCAGGCACCTGGCAATCGCATTGATAAGATTTCTTTCCTCTTGCAGAAAAGGGCCTTCGTCAGATTCAGGATTCTTATCTATATAATAGACTTCCAGAATGCCTATATGCTCACCATATTTTTTTATGCCTGCCTCCTGCTTCCAGATTGTTTCCTGATAGTTTTCGGTTTTGTACACTTCCCCATCAATAACAATCCTGGCACAGGTACTTTCAGGATACTGCCAAGAATCTGGAATCAGTTTTACTGTTCCCTGGAGAATTTTATCCGCCGAACCACCACTGCTTTCAACAAGTTTTGAAAAGCCATAGAGACAACTAAGTTCTTTAAGTCTCTGGTTAAGACTATAGATGTATTGCTCACGTTGTTCCTCTGTTTTGGAAATACACTGGCTCAACTTAGCTACTACACCGGCGTTAATTATAAACATAAGGGCACGTAAATAATCATTGGGAGTGGTAACATGATGACGGAGAAACCTGTGACTGAAAATCAACACCCCTCCTAAGAATAGAGCCACAATTACGCCTTTTCTTTTCCACCACAATGCCGCCAAAATAATCGGGATGTAAAAGAAGTGCGTAAGAATAGTACCACTGTTAAGGATTGCGTGAAAATAGTACGTTAGAACGCAAATACCTACCAAAAGAAGACTTATCGCGATGACTCTATATTTTTCTTTTGAAATCTGAATCTTGCTTTTCCCAGACTATCATTAGTAAACATTATTGACAAGAAGCCTATAAATCAGACATATTTCTGACGATTAAAGCATATAATCCATATAAATAACTATACAGCAAACCATACGCCAAAACAAAAAACGTCCTTATCAACTTATTATCGATGCTTTTGACATAAACTTAAGCAAAAGCCATGGTATATCAATCAAATTGTGACAAAAGAGGTCGTCGTCAATTTATCATCACAGCCAGTCACCAACAGGAATTTGATCCACCAAATGTGGTTAGAAGCCTAATTGTTACATCCACTTTTACATATACTTTGGGTCAGAAGGTATAGTAATTTACCCAGTTGCTAATGTACATCGATTGTAGAGGGTGCTGGATGGGTAGAATTGGATGTTACAAGGGTGGATTATCGCTTAACTACAGTGTGATGATGAATTTTAATTCAGATATGCTATTATGGGTATTACCAGTTTGGTATTCCCTTGCCCGACATATAAATCTACCTCCTTATTATTTGAGTCCTTAATTTCCAGCAAAACGAGACTTATATTCAACTACAACGTCCATCCCTGTCGATATTCATAATGCAGATACTTATTCGCCTCAGGCAGGTTTGTGATCTTGAAGTTTTTGCTGTCCCAGTTCAATCTCCTGCCGCCCATCCGAACCGAAACCGTCCCTAATAAAACCGCTTCCGTCAAAGGGCCCGCAAAGTCAAAGCTGGAGCGAGTTGGTGTACCGTGCTTGCAGGCCTCAATCCACTCCTTGTGATGACCAATCGAGCGAGGTAGCATTTTCGGTGGTCTTTTGTAGGCCTTCATTTTCGCTTCAGGTATCAGTCGCGGGCTGTTACCGCCCCAGCCTTCGACATACATCTTGCCTTTGTCACCTACGAAAATCAGACCATCCTCTCGCGACAGCTCTCTACTATCTTCTAATTCATCCGGGCGCGATGGTATCATACCGCCATCGTACCAGTGCAGTTTTACGGCAGGCATGCCCTCACGGGCCGGGAACTCATAGTGAACCGTCGAAGCCAAAGGCAAAGTCTCCTTATAAACCAGAGTCGAGCTGGAATATACACTCGTCGGAGCACCAAGTTTCAGTGCGGAAAAAACCGGCGCCAGATTATGAATGCCCATGTCCCCCAATCCTCCTGAGCCGAAATCCCACCACCCTCGCCAACTGAACGGCACATAGGCCGGGTGATAAGGTCGGTACGGCGCAGGCCCCAGCCACAAATCCCAATCAAGAGTTGAAGGAACAGGTGGGGTCTCCTTCGGCCTCTCGACCCCCTGTGCCCAGAATAGCTGGCCGTTATGAGTTGGCCTGTCGGACCAGGCGTGTACCTCGCGCACCGGGCCGACTGCTCCATCCCATATCCATTCATTGATAAGGCGATTGCCTTCAAATGCCATACCCTGATTTCCCATCTGAGTTGCGACGCCTGCCCGGCGGGCCGCTTTAGCTACGGCCCGCGCCTCATAGACAGTTCGAGTCAGAGGCTTTTCGCAATAGACGTGCTTTCCTCTTTTGATGGCCGCCATTGTGGCAACAGCGTGATTGTGGTCGGGCGTAGCAACTACAACAGCATCTATGTTCTTTTCCTTTTCAAGCATCTTTCGAAAATCCCGGTATCTCCTTGCCTTCGGGTATTGCTTGAAAGTGTCCGCTGCCTGCTTCCAATCCACATCACTTAACGCAACAATATTTTCACTGCTCACGTTGTCAATGTCCCATCTTCCCTGTCCCCCTACTCCTATACCGGCTATATTGAGTTTTTCACTCGGAGGCACATTCCCCGAACCTCCCAACACATAACTCGGCACAATGGTAAGTGACGCCGCAGCCGCTGCAGAACCACTCATAAAAACTCGACGGGAAATTTTACTTGTACGCTTTTGTGTATTACCTTTCTGATTCTTCATATCAGTAGTCCTTAATAAAATGAAAACCAGCATTGACTAAACAACCAAAGCTTCAACCCTGCTCCGGGGCTTTTGAATAGCCATAATACCTGAATTAGTCCCCCGCTTCCAGTGTGTTTTTTATTCAATCTTGTCCATTTCCTGAGCTTTTGTGATTAGAAGGATTGACAGAGACCTTTGGGGATTGAGCGGCCTTCATATAGTTCAACATTATCTGGCAATAGTAGTTTAGTTTTGCACAGTAGTATCGTATCGAACACCTTCGGGGATGGGAACTGGTACGGCAACGGTAACGCCGTGGTCGCCGGTAGTTTGACGGGAAGAATCGACAGCGATGAAGGCTGTGTAAGCCGACATCAGACTATACTCAAGAGCCACCTGCTTGATTTGGCCGGGCACGTCCGAGTTGCTGTCATAGGTGGCTTGATTAGCTAAAGTTTCTATTCTCTTGCGGGCCCATACACAGGCGATGCCCGGATGAGTAGAAGCAGAATCATCAAGGTTGACAGGGATGGCAATTTCCTGAGTCAGGTCACCGACCTTGCCGCTAACACTAATGGTTGTCTTGCCTTGCCCTTTGAATCTGCCAGTAAGAATTACAGGGCGGCCTACAAAGAGGTCATAAACGCGGTTGGGATACACATCAGTAATCTGCATATTACCCCAGTCGATGTTTACATCGGTAAGTGCCGGATGACTGATACGCTCGTAGAACAAATCAACGATTTGCCCGGCACTGTCATCCAGACCGATATAGGCAACGGCTCCTTTACCGAGTTTGGCCATCCTGTCGAGCAGGTATCGGTTGACGGATGAGCCAACGCCGAAACTGAAAATTCGGCTTGCGCCAAGGCGCTGATGAACAGCAGCAAGGATTTCGACCTCATTACCAATGTAGCCATCCGTCATAAAAGAGACCAGACGAAATCTGCCCGGGTCATGGGCGAAATCCAGAGCCGCCTTTATGCCCTCAATCATCATGGTCCCGCCGCTTCCGTGAAGATTGTCAACATAACTGATAGCTTTGCGAATATTAGCCGGAGTCGCAGGAACAGGATTGGGCCCGAATTGAGAAGCGTTATTCGAAAAGCGAATCACCTGGAAGGTATCGTCTTTCCCGAGCTTCTTCAGGCCGCGTTTGATGGCCTCCTTAGCCTTGGCGATTGGTTTGCCTCTCATACTGCCGGAGCAATCCAGGACAAATATCATCTCCATTGGCGCCCGTTTGAGATACGAAAGGTTCTCCGGCGGATACAGCATCAGGCTGAAAAATCCCCCCCGTTTATCACGGTGCGTTACCATAGCTGACTTTACTGTTTTACCTGCCACCTTGTATCGGAGAACAAAATCCTTGTTCGGGATACTATCGAGACTGCTGAGCTTGACTGAAAGATTTTCGGGCGTGGCAAAAGTTTTGTCAATAACGTGACTCGTGCAGGCCACTTCTTCGATAGAAACACCGGCATCAACATCAACTGTAACATCAATATCGTGACCGCTTCGCTCGCCAGGCTTTAAATACTGGACCTCTGTCTTCTGTCCGGAAATTCCGCTTTTGTCCCTAGCGACAGCACCGACTCCATCAGTATAACAAGGAGGGTTAAATCTCGGCCCAACTACCATAGGAAAGACAAACTCATACCAGCCGTCCACATAGGCCAATGTATTGAAATACTTGATATTTATATCGATGTTTTTGCCAGGCTCAATGTTGGCGACCTTCTGTGTGAAAATATTTGGCCTTTCCTGAG
>DAOUVA010000348.1 GCA_030667885.1 Phycisphaerae bacterium | reverse complement strand
CTTGGCTAAACCGGGTTAAATCATTCAAAAAAGCTTTCAGCTATATACGTAGTGGAGGCAAATAGAATTTTGTTACAGAAATTATCCGATTTTTTTGAATTTTTTTTGAAATGGTCGAAATTTGCCCGGTTTTGGGCTGAAAATGAGTTTTCTTACACTATAAAAAAGGGTAATTTCCAGAGTTTTTGGAGTCCATAAAAAAGACGGAGTTTTAAGGGGATTTTAAGGCCAATAGGCTGTATGACACACACCAAAGGCCGGTTCGGCCATTCTACGGGCGTAAAACCCCTCTGAATGCTATCCTGTGAGATTCTGCTTAAGTTTTTGGACTTTTGGGCGATAACGAGGTTATAGGAACGTATTTTGGTGAATTTTGAGGAGCTAACTTATGGAAGTTAGTGGAGTAATTTCAGGAATAACCAGTATTAATCAAACCCAAGTAGCTTCTCCAACAGAACCAGTTATAGAAGAAGCCTCTCCGGAGCAACCCCAAAGCATGGAAATCCCGGAAGCCGCTGAACAACAGGAGAATGAGTCCACAAAACTCCCTGGGGTCATCCGTAATTTGCTTGAGGGTCATTTCAAAGGCGTCTCGGATGTACGTCTTCGTATCAACCATTTTGAAGCATTGCAGGCCTTTGAGCAAGAACAGCTTCAGGCCGTCATTGAGGCCAATGCAGGGATTCTGGAATCTATCGCCCAAAACTTGACAGAACTTCTCAATTACACTGAAGACCCGACAACAACTCAGGAGACCTCCGCAAACATTTCCTCGGCAAATGTTGAAGAGGCTACAGCTACCGATGGACTAACTCAAGAGCAGAAAGAGAGTGTTGGTGATGCCTGCGAAAAGGTGACCGAACTACTGAGTTTTGAGAATCAGCCGAAGGATACACTGCTTACCCTGGTAACCAATTTGCGGTCGACTCTTACGGGACTGGCAGATTCTCTAAATTCGCCTGTGTCATCAACGATAAATGAAACACCAGAAACACCTGCAGTATCGGTTGATGATGGGAGTGCGGAAACCACTGGCGCTGATGCAACAGACGGAGAAGATGGCGAAGGTGAAGCAGACACACCACCTGTGGATTCACCTTCTGCGTTTGAGATTCTTGTGTCGGCTTTTATCGAGGAGTTGAATTCTGTCTTCCTGGTAGCGTTGGACGAACTAACCAAAAGTCTCAGTGAGGTTGAAGTACTTCCCGAATTGTCCGAGCCTAACGGTAATGGCTCAGCTTATGAGAAATTTATTGCTCTCTACAACGAGTTGTGGGGCAGTGGTGAATCTAACAACAAATCGCTTGGTTTAGATACCACCATATAAACTTATTTGAAGGCTGTGCGCATCGCTATTCTGTGGGATGGTTTAATTGCGTTTTCTTCTCAATATCAGCGTGGCGAGGGTGAGGAGTAAGTTATTCCTTATCCTTCCAGTTCTGGCGTTTTAGAACGAAATTTGTGTATTATTACGACGCCTACCCTGTGAGTGAAGTTTCGGGTATTCTGGAGGAAATGTCAAATAAAAACAATAAGATATCCCCCCGAGTCGTAGCAATAAAAATATACCCCCAGGGCGCGGGGGAAAGAAGACCCCCGAATAAATTCGAGGGCTAAACATTAAAAAGGAGGCCTTCGCATGGATACGGGGTGACAATCAAGGGGAAAAGATTGACCGCAAGGCCAGGCCTTGAGGCTCCTTCGCCTATGCTCAGGACAAGTTCACATTAAAGGAAAACCCCTGAGAAGGCCAGAGGTTAAAGAGTTGCCACCGCAGGACGCGGGGAACGGCGCCCCCTGCCTACGACTTGCCGTGGCAGGCAGGGTCCCTGCCGCAGTTGGCACAGTCAGTTTGCGTGATGAAGGTCAATAAGAATATAGATTTGATATTTCTTCAGCAGAGAGGCATTTAGCAAAAAGCCGGACGTCATCGACCCTGTCGGTGAAGTAGTCGTTGATTCCACCATAAACTCTCGCACCGAGATAAACATCAGCGGCGGTATTTCTCATACGGACGTAAGCACCACTCGAAGGAGTCTGGGGCATTTTGGCACCCTCGACATACAAAGCGATACCATTACCGACGCCGGTCGCATCATAAGTGGCGGCGACAAAATGCCAACCTTCTGAGAGTGCAGCGGAAGTCTTGGCTTTTACGACGCCACTATTGTCATCGTCGACCAACTGGAGGCTCAAAGTTAAATCGGGCCTTATTACGAGGAGCCACTCCTTATCCTGAATGTCGAAGTCCCACTTAGATATAATAACCTGCGGTATATCGTTAACCTCAACTTCCGGAGTCGTTACATAAACCCAGGCTGTTATGCTAAAGGGAAGATCGTTTGCACCAGTTGTGAAACTGAAGGCATCGTGATCATCTATCCGGACGGCATCAGCAGCGTTAAAATCGAAGCAGGTGTTTACCTGACCCGGGGCAGAGAGGACCGAAGTGTTCACAGAGGCCGTGCCGTTATGGTTATTCCCGCTTATATCCGTAACGAAAGTATTTTCAGCATTATCATCCAGAGACCAGTGGGCAACCAAATAAGGGTCAGCTATTTGAGTAAGCCAATAATTACAGAAAATTAACAGGTCATTATTGTCCACGGCTCCGCTTTCGTCAAAATCGCTGCCCAGGCACCAGTTTGGGTCGGCGCAGCTTTGATTCATCCAAAAAGCTGAAAACATTGCGAAATCCTCAAAATTAATTATCGAGTCGCCATTTAAGTCAGTCATTTCGAGCATATCGGCAGTGTTTGGGTCTGTGAGTTCCAACTCGGCTTGCACAGCGGCGTCGAGGTCAGGGTCGGCGAAATAGACGGGATCCTGAGCAAAGATTATTGTTGGTGTCAAGACCAGTAATGCAAATATAATCGCAGGCTTCATCATTCCAACTCCTCATAATCGCACTTGTAAGTGGTGCAGCAGATTAAGCAATATTAACAACTTTCTTGGCAGGATAGGGCGAACAGTAAATTATAGCAAGTCAGGTTTATCCTGATTTTAGGCGGGTAATACCCTTAGCCGCTGAAAGGACGAGGTTTCTTTTATTTGGTTAAAGTTTTATGGATTTTAATCGATAAGCTACGTGAAGAAGGCAATTAAGAAATCGGAATGAGAGGCGGCGGATATGCAGGCGAGGGAATTGACCTTAAGAAGGCTTAATATCTTTGCCTTGACGGGTAACACGTTTAATCTTTTTTAAAGTTGCCCGTCCAAATTAATTTCAACTATTGAGTTCTTAAAAAGCTCCTCAATGTCGGAGACCTGCCATTCCCCAAAAGTCCTTCTATTGCTTTTAGTATTTCCTTTCGTTCGAAAGGTTTGCTGATCGCAGGTATGTTTCGATCCCCGCAAAGACTAAGACAATCTTTATCGGAGAGAAAACGGCCACCACCAGAAATAGCAATGATTTTAACATCGGGGAACTCGCGTCTCAGTTCAAAGATGACCTCAAGTCCCCCTCCCTTTGGCATAATAATATCCGTGATTACCAAGTCGGTTGGTGCTTGATGATAAAGTTCATATCCTTCCTTGCCATCCTTTGCTTCGACCACTTCATATCCTTCCCGCTCAAGCATCTGCTTGAGCATCTGCCGCACCTGTAAATCATCATCTATAACTAAAATACGTTTCATACTGTTACCCCTTTCTTATCGAGTATTTCTCGAATAATCTTAGATATTTCTTCCTTACTTATTGGTTTTATAATAAGCTCTTTTATCCCCATAGCCTTAATCTTTTCCGAATCAATATTTTCGCTATAGCCAGTGCACAAGATTATTGGGATATCGGGCCTAATACTCATAAGTTCCTTCGCCAATTCTACACCCGTCATCTTCGGCATATCCTGATCTGTGATAACCAGGTCAAATTTATCCGGGTCTGCCTGAAAAACTTCCAGTGCTTCAATACTATTAGTTTTACCAATAACTTCATAGCCAATACGCTGCAGCATCTGTGTTGTCATATCGACCAAGGATTTTTCATCATCAACAAAAAGTATCTGCTCTCCCTGCCCAACAGCTCCGTCTGAATCTTCAGTTTCTATAATTTCTATGCCCTCTATGCAGGGGAAAAATATGTTGAAAGTTGTTCCTTCTTCCAGTTTATTATTGACAGTAATTAATCCACCATGATACTCTACGATTCCATGAACCACAGAAAGTCCCATTCCTGTGCCCTTCCCCACTTCTTTTGTAGTGTAAAATGGTTCGAAAATCCGCTGTTGAACTTCCTCGCTCATACCACAACCGGTATCTTTCACAGTAAGTTTCACATATGAACCTGGCTGCAGATTCCTCTCGCTGGTTATAATATCTGAGTCAACATTGACATCTACAAGGCTTATTTCTAATACACCACCATGCTCTGTCATCGCATGAGCTGCATTTGTGCCAAGATTCAGCAACACCTGATGAATCTGAGTCTCATCAGCCATAATTGAACTGTTGCAATTAATCTCCTGGCGAAATTCAATAGTTGTCGGCAGTGATGACCGCAGCATTTTAAGAGCTTCTTTAACAATAGTATTAATTTGCACAGGGACGAGGTCGGCTTCCTGTTTCCTGCTAAAGGTAAGTATCTGCTTAACCAGCTTTGTTGCACGATCAGCAGCAATAAGTACCTCTTCCTGATTCTGGAATGCTACCGTACCTTTGGGAATATCATCTTTAACTAATTCTGCATAGCCGGTTAAAGCGGCTAATATATTGTTAAAGTCATGAGCTATTCCTCCGGCCAGTGTACCGATAGCGTCCATCTTTTGTATCTGGCGAAGCTGGGCTTGCAGTTGCTCGTTTTCTTCCTCGGCCTGCTTGCGTTCGGTGATGTCCCTGCCGTTGACAACGAAACCCCTTATATCCCCATCCGGACTAATATATGCCGAATAGCTGATCGACATGAACCGTGAACCATGAACAGGAAACTGGAACCAATTCTCGTAGAAGACTTCATCCCCTTTCAGACAACGTTCGGCGTTGGGCTTTATGATCGTCTCAAAGAACTCTTGGCCAAACACTTGGGAAACTGTGTGTCCGACGACTTGATCCTTAGTCATTCCAAATGCTGCCAGATATGCTTTGTTAATGGCAAGGTAAACAAAGTTAACGTCCAATATCGCCATCATATCGCTTGAGCTGGACACTATACATGCATATCGAAACAGCTTTTCCTCTATCTGCTTGCGTTCGGTGATTTCTGAGTTTAACTGCTGATTTATCTCTCGCAGCTTATGAGCAGACTCTGCCTTAGCAGCCAGTTTTGTTTTTTCTTT